>NZ_WKFA01000068.1:0-27187 GCF_021605325.1 Pseudomonas sp. PA-7-1E | reverse complement strand
GGATAGCGCCCACTGGCAAGCCCATGCGATTGCACAGCCACAGCACGCCGATCAGCAGAATAAACAGGCCGATGGAAAAACCGGGATTATCCATGGCGAAGTTCGCATCCGCCACATGGGCCGGCACCGCCAAGGGCTCACCGCCCACCACCTGGATCATCGCGGCCACACCGTCGCTGATGCCCTGGCTGAAATTGCCGGCCTTGAACTTGGGCAGGATCACCTGGTTGATGATCACCCAGGATTGCGCATCCGTCAGCACGCCTTCCAGGCCATACCCGACTTCGATGCGCAATTGGCGGTCATCACGGGAGACGATCAACAGCGCGCCGTTGTCCTTGCCCTTTTGGCCAATGCCCCACTGGCGGCCCAATTGATAACCGTAGTCCTCAATAGGCACGCCTTGCAGGTCGGGCACGGTGACCACCACCAACTGGTCGCCCGAGGTCTGCTCCAGCGCCTGCAGTTGCTGGGTCAGTTGCTCGCGCACCGCCGGGTCGATCATCTGCGCGCTGTCCACCACCCGCCCGGTCAGCGCCGGGAAGGTGAGCGCCGCCTGGGCCACGCCCACGCAGGCCAACAGCCACAGCGCCAGGCCTATCCGTAATAAACGCATCGACACCTCAGTGCAGCCTTATTTGAACTTCACTTGCGGCGCTTTATCGGCATCGGCGCTGGTGGCTTCAAACGTGGCGCGGATCGGCAAGTCGCTGTACATCACGCTGTGCCACAGGCGGCCCGGGAAGGTGCGGATCTCAGTGTTGTAAGCCTGTACGGCCTGTATAAAGTCACGGCGAGACACAGCGATACGGTTCTCGGTGCCTTCAAGTTGCGATTGCAAGGCCAGGAAGTTCTGGTTGGCCTTCAGGTCCGGGTAACGCTCGGACACCACCATCAAACGGCTGAGTGCGCCGCTCAGGCCATCCTGGGCTTGCTGGAACTGCTTGAGTTTTTCGGGGTTGTCCAGGGTGCTGGCATCCACCTGGATCGAGGTGGCCTTGGCCCGCGCTTCAATCACCGCGGTAAGGGTTTCCTGCTCGTGGGCGGCATACGCCTTCACCGTTTCTACCAGGTTGGGGATCAGGTCAGCACGGCGCTGGTACTGGTTCTGCACCTGGCCCCAGGCGGCCTTGGCCTGTTCGTCCAGCGTCGGGATGTTGTTGATGCCGCAACCGCTCAGCACGCTGCTGATCAGTAACAGCGCCGCAGCCTTGAAGCCCCAGCGATAAGTGTGTGCTGCTTGCATAGTGTTTCTCCTGCCCGATCTGATGGAATGTGACGACTAACCCTATAAACCACGCGCTTGGGGCATAATCCGCCACCACTGGAATGCTTTGAGCCAATCAGCTACAAAGATGCCCAGCGCGAAAAAGAGTTCAGAGTGTGCTGCATTTATCTGAACAACACCCGAACAACAATAGACGTTCCCCACATTTTGGCCGACAGCATCTCTCTGAATGCTGCGCAGTCGCCGAAAAAGGATATTCATGAAAAAGCTGTGTTTGCTCGGCCTTGTTGCCACTCTGGCCAGCCACCCCGTATGGGCAGAAACAAAGCCTGCTGCGCTTAACGACAAGGACGCCTTCGTCAGCGACCTGCTCAAGCAAATGACCCTGGATGAGAAGATCGGCCAATTGCGCCTGATCAGCATCGGCCCGGAAATGCCCCGCGAGCTGATCCGCAAGGAAATCGCCGCCGGCCGCATCGGCGGCACGTTCAACTCCATCACCCGCCCGGAAAACCGTCCGATGCAGGACGCGGCCATGCGCAGCCGCTTGAAGATCCCCATGTTCTTCGCCTACGACGTGATCCACGGCCACCGCACCATTTTCCCGATCAGCCTGGCCCTGGCCTCCAGCTGGGACATGGACGCCATTGGCCGCTCCGGGCGCATCGCCGCCCAGGAAGCCGCCGCCGACAGCCTCGATATCACGTTTGCACCAATGGTCGATATCTCCCGCGACCCGCGCTGGGGCCGCACTTCCGAAGGTTTCGGTGAAGACACCTACCTGGTGTCACGCATTGCCGAAGTGATGGTCAAGGCGTTCCAGGGCACCAGCCCCGCGAATGCCGACAGCCTCATGGCCAGCGTCAAGCACTTCGCCCTCTACGGCGCGGTGGAAGGCGGGCGCGACTACAACGTGGTCGACATGAGCCCGGTCAAGATGTACCAGGACTACCTCCCGCCCTACCACGCGGCGATCAAGGCTGGCTCCGGCGGCGTGATGGTCGCGCTCAACTCGATCAACGGCGTGCCTGCCACCGCCAACACCTGGCTGATGAACGACCTGCTGCGCAAGGACTGGGGCTTCAAGGGCCTGACCGTCAGCGACCACGGTGCGATCGTCGAGCTGATCAAGCACGGCGTGGCCAAGGACGGGCGTGAAGCCGCCAAGCTGGCGATCAAGGCCGGCATCGACATGAGCATGAACGACTCGCTGTACGGCAAGGAATTGCCGGGGCTGCTCAAGTCCGGCGAGATCCAGCAGAGCGACATCGACAACGCCGTGCGCGAAGTGCTCGGTGCCAAGTACGACATGGGCCTGTTCAAGGACCCGTACCTGCGCATCGGCAAGGCCGAGGATGACCCGGCCGACACCTACGCCGACAGCCGCCTGCACCGTGCCGAGGCCCGCGACATTGCGCGCCGCAGCCTGGTGTTGCTGAAAAACCACAACGATACCCTGCCGCTGAAAAAATCCGCGACCATTGCCCTTGTCGGCCCGCTGGCCAAGGCACCCATCGACATGATGGGCAGTTGGGCTGCTGCCGGCCGGCCTGCACAATCGGTGACCCTGCTCGACGGCATGAACGCCGTGATCGGTGAAAAAGGCAAAGTGATCTATGCCCGTGGCGCCAACATCACCGGCGACAAAGCGGTGCTCGACTACCTCAACTTCCTCAACTTCGATGCCCCGGAAGTGGTGGACGACCCGCGCCCTGCCCAGGTGCTAATTGATGAAGCGGTGAAGGCGGCGAACAACGCCGACGTTATCGTCGCCGCGGTGGGCGAGTCCCGTGGCATGTCCCACGAATCGTCGAGCCGTACCGATCTGAACATCCCGCAAAGCCAGCGCGACTTGATCAAGGCCCTCAAAGCCACCGGCAAACCGCTGGTGCTGGTGTTGATGAACGGCCGTCCGCTGTCGATTCTCGAAGAGAACCAACAGGCCGACGCGATCCTGGAAACCTGGTTCGCAGGTACCGAAGGCGGCAACGCCATCGCCGACGTGCTGTTCGGTGACTACAACCCATCGGGCAAGCTGCCGATCACCTTCCCTCGTTCGGTAGGGCAGATTCCGACCTACTACAACCACCTGACCATCGGCCGGCCATTCACCCCAGGCAAGCCGGGCAACTACACCTCGCAGTACTTCGATGACACCACCGGCCCCCTGTTTCCGTTTGGCTATGGCCTGAGCTACACCACGTTCAGCCTGTCGGACATGGCACTGTCGTCCACCACGCTGAACAAGACCGGCAAGCTCGATGCCAGCGTCACCGTGAAGAACACTGGCAAGGTCGATGGCGAAACGGTTGTGCAGTTGTATATCCAGGACGTGGCCGGTTCGATGATCCGCCCGATCAAGGAGCTAAAGAATTTCCAGAAGGTCATGCTCAAGGCTGGCGAAGCGCGCACGCTGCACTTCACCATCACCGAGGACGACTTGAAGTTCTACAACGCCCAGCTCAAGTTCGCGGCGGAACCGGGTGAGTTCAATGTGCAGATCGGCTTGGATTCCCAGGATGTGCAGCAGCAAACCTTCGAACTGCTCTGATCTGAAGCTGTAAACACGGTCGCTGTGGGAGCTGGCTTTTGTGGGAGCTGGCTTGCCTGCGATACAGGCACCTCGGTTTGTCAGGTGTACCGAGGTGATGCTATCGCAGGCAAGCCAGCTCCCACAGTTGATTGAGGTGGCCCGACTAACCGCGCCGATCCAGCAGGTTCACCACCAACCGATCAATCCAGCCCCACACCCGCTGCTTCACCCGCCGCCACAATGGCCGCGCCTTCCATGCCTCCAGGCTCACCGCCTGGCTTTGGGCAAAGTCCGCTTCGAAACTGCCCACCACCGCTGCCGTCAACTGCGGGTCCAGCGCTTCCAGGTTGGCTTCCAGGTTGAAGCGCAGATTCCAGTGGTCGAAATTGCACGAGCCAATGCTCACCCAATCATCCACCAGCACCATCTTCAGGTGCAGGAAACACGGCTGGTATTCGAAGATCTGCACGCCTGAACGCAGCAGGCGCGGATAATAACGGTGCCCGGCGTAACGCACCGACGGGTGATCGGTGCGCGGGCCGGTGAGCAGCAAACGTACGTCCACACCGCGCCCTGCTGCCCGGCGCAAGGCACGGCGCACGCTCCAGGTTGGCAGGAAGTACGGGGTCGCCAGCCAGATACGCCCCTTGCTGCTGTTCAAAGCACGAATCAACGATTGCAGGATGTCACGGTGCTGACGCGCATCGGCATACGCCACGCGGCCCAGCCCCGGCCCGGTGGCGGGCACCTTGGGCAAGCGAGGCAAACCAAAGTGGGTAGCCGGTTTCCACTCACGGCGCGCGGCGTTAGCGTGCCATTGCCGGTCGAACAGGGCCTGCCAGTCCAGCACCAGCGGGCCGCTGATCTGCACCATCACTTCATGCCAGTCGGCGGTGTCTTGCCCCGGCGTCCAGAACTCGTCGGTGACACCGGTGCCGCCGACCACCGCAATGCGCTGGTCGATCAGCAGTAGCTTTCGATGGTCGCGATACAGGTTGCGCATCCAGCGCCGCCAATTCAGGCGGTTGTAAAAGCGCAGCGCCACGCCGGCATCGGTCAAGCGCTTGCGCAACCCCAGGGTAAACGCCAGGCTGCCGTAATCGTCAAACAGACAACGCACCTGCACGCCGCGTTCGGCGGCCAGCACCAGTGCCTGCACCATGGCCTCGGCGCAGGCACCGGCTTCGACCAGGTACAACTCAAGGTCAACCTGCTGCTCAGCCCGGGCGATGCCCACCAGCATCTGCGGGAAGAAATTCGGCCCGTCGATCAGCAATTCGAACTGATTGGCGCTGCGCCACGGGAACACCGCGCCGCTCATGTCAGCGCGCCGTGAAGATCAGCACCGCACCCACCGGCACCGACAAACTGATCGACTTGAGCCCTGCCGCCTTACGCAAGGTAGCCACACCGGGCGCCAGGTCGAAATCTTCGGCATGCAGCACCACGGGCTCCAGGGTTACCACCTGGAAACGCCGCTCATCCAGGCGCGTGGCCAGCAGTTCGGCGCTGTAGGTCTGGGTCTTGCCGTGCAGCGTGACGCTCAAGGGCAGGCGCAATTCCAACTGCGCGCCGGACGCCAGATCATTGATGGGCTGCAGATTGATCTGTGCGCTGATCTGCGCTTCGGGGAAGGTCTTGATCTCGAACAGCTCTTTACGCATGCGCTCGTCGCGCAGCGGGATGCCGCTGTTGATTGAGTCCAGCTCCACTTCCAGCCGAGCCGCACCTTTGGCGTCGACTTTGCCGTGCAGCACCAGGAAGCGCTGGACTTCGGCAATCTCGGTGTTTTTGGTGGTGACGAAAGACAGGCGCGAGGATTCGTTATCCAGGTACCAATCGGCGTGGGCGGGCACAGCAGCAAAGGCCAGCAGCGCGAAGACCAGAGGTTTGACATTGAACATAAAGACTCATGGGGCAAAAAACCTGGGCGAACCTTAAGCGCAATCTCACAACCGGCGCAAATTCAAATGTGGGAGCTGGCTTGCTGTGGCGAGGGAGCTTGCTCCCGTTCGACAGCGCAGCTGGAGCCGGCTTTTTGGGGGCGCTACGCACCCCAGCGGGAGCAAGCTCCCTCGCCACAAAAGCCAGCTGCCGCAGGGTTTTTGCTGTGTTTTCAAACCAGCGTTCGTTGCACTTCGCAGATCGTTTCTTCAAGGCTGCCCATGTGCAAATTCAACACCCGCTCCACCGGCGCCTGATGCATCGGCCAATGCAGCGCCATGCTCCCCACCAGGCGGCCATTGGCGCGCACCGGCAAGGCCACCGCCCGGATCAGGAACGGCAAACGCACCGGATATTCCCAATAGCCCTCGGTACGCTGGCCAAAGCCCTGGTGCTGGGTTTGCTCGCATGCGCGATAGTGCTCGTCTGCCGCCACATGATTACGGCCTGCCAGGCGATTTACTTCTTCGGCCGGCAATTGCGTCAAGCAGGCTTTGCCCATCGCGGAATGGAACAGGCTGGCATACTGGCCGACGATCTGGCAGTTGTTCGGGTACAGCTTGCGTAACACGCTGGGAATCGCACTCTCCATGACCTCCAGGCGCTCGCCATCGAAGCACGACAAGTCCACCACCAGCCCAGTGCGCTCGCTGAGCTCCAGCAACCAGGGCGCGGCGCTCTCCACCACCTGGCGCTTGAAGCGTTGCTGGGTATCGCCAAACAAGCGCCGGGCACGCAGGCGGTAACGCCGATCGCTCAGGCCGCGGTAGACCCACCCCTGTTCCTGCAAGGTCAGCAACATGCGCGACACCGTGGCCTTGGGCAGCTGCGTGAGGTAGTGCAGTTCTTCCAGCCCCAGCGCCTGGTGCTCGCCCAGCAACTCGACGATTGCCAGAGCGCGCTCAACCGAGCGTACGGTGCCTGTCTCCATGTTCGATCTCCCTGTTGCCGGTGGATGATCTTTTTTCACAGCAAGATACAGGCCCAGTCAGCGCTCAACGGGTCGTTGCAAGGCACGCCGGTGGCCGGCGTTGTACCCATTGGGTCAGTTGTTCATGGGCATAGGCCAATTGCAGTACGGCCCTGTCGGCCTGGGCCGGGCCAATGATTTGCAGGCCCATGGGCAAGCCCTGGGTGTTGAAGCCCGCCGGGATGCTCATGCTCGGCAAACCGGCGAGAGTCGGGCCGATCACCACTTCCATCCAGCGGTGATAAGTGTCCATTTCACGCCCGCCGACGAGGCGCGGCCAAGGCTGTTGTGCATCGAAAGGGAACACCTGGGCGGTGGGCAACAGCAGGAAATCGTAACGTTCGAACAGCTTGCCCAAAGCGCGGTACCACTCACTGCGGTCCACCGACGCCTGGTAAACCTGCTGGGCACTCAAGCCCTGGCCGCCCTCCACTTCCCATTGCGCTTCGGGCTTGAGCAACGCGCGCTTTTGCGGGTTGGCGTAGGCCGCGCCGAGGTTGCCGTGCACCAGCCAATGGCGGTGTACCAACCAGCAGCGCCACAGGCGCGCCATGGAAAAGTCCGGTTGGCAGCTGTGCACTTCACAGCCCAACCTGGCGAAATCATCCAGCGCCGCTTCGCACAGGCTCATCACGCCATCATCCATCGGCAGATAACCGTTGTAGTCCCCCAGCCAACCGAGGCGTGCGCCGTTGAAGTCGCGTTGCAACGGCTGGCCCAGCACAGCGGGATCGTCCCTGGATGACAACGGCGCCCGGGGATCGTAACCGGACTGAATGCTCAGCAACCGCGCCACATCCGTTACGCTGCGCCCCATCGGGCCTTCGGTGCCCAATTGCTGCACGAACAGTTCCGGCATCGGCCCGTGAGGCACCCGCCCCTGGGAGGGGCGCAAGCCGAACACGTTGTTGAACGCCGCCGGGTTGCGCAGCGAGCCCATCATGTCGCTGCCGTCGGCCACCGGCAGCATGCGCAGCGCCAGGGCCACCGCCGCTCCGCCACTGCTGCCACCCGCCGCCAGGCGTGGGTCATAGGCATTGCCGGTGGTGCCAAACAGCGTGTTGTAGGTGTGGGAGCCCAGGCCGAACTCCGGCACGTTGGTCTTGCCGATGATGATCGCGCCACTGGCCCGCACCCGCGCCACGCTGATGGCGTCTTCGTTCGGTACATGCTCGGCGAACAGCGGTGAGCCCAGGGTGGTGCGCAAACCCTGGGTGGCCGCCAGGTCCTTGATGGCCTGGGGCATGCCATGCATCCAGCCACGGGAATGGCCCCGGTCCAACTCACGATCACAGGCTCTCGCCTCGGCCAGCACGGCCTCGCTTTCGCGCAACGACACCAGCGCATTCACGCCAGGGTTAAAGCGCTGGATCTGCGCCAGGTACGCCTGCATCACCTCTTCGCACGATACCTGCCGCCCATGGATGGCCCGCGACAGCTCAGTGGCATCCCAATCAACAATACTCAAGGCTTCACCTCTCTGGAAAACGGCAGCGGCTTGCTCGCCCGGGGTGCCTCGCGCATGCAGTAAGTGCCCAGCAGCGTCAGCACGCACGCAAACAATACATAAAACGACGGCGCCACTGCCGTGCCCAGCACCTTGCTCAGCCAGGTCACGATCAACGGCGCGAAACCACCGAACACCATCACCGCCACGTTATAGGCCACCGACACACCGGTCGAGCGCACCTCGATAGGGAACTGTTCGGCCAATGCCGTCGGCGCTGGCCCGAAGAACCCGCCAATCGCCGTGCACAACATCACCTGCATCACCAGCAGGCGCTCGATGGACGGCGCAGCGGCTACCCACACATACAAGGGGTAGACCATCACGAAGAACGCCAGGGTGAAGGCCATCAACACCGGTCGCCGTCCCAACCGATCCGAGAGCAGGCCGGACAAGGGGATCACCACGGTCATCAGCGCCACCGCAAACATCTGCACCATCAGCACCTGGTCCAGCGGCAGGCCGAGGTTTTTGTGGGCGAAGGTCGGCATGTTCACCAGCACCACGTAGAACGACACCGTCGCCCCGCAGGCCAGGCCCATGGACACCAGGATGCTGCGCCGATGGTCACGCAGCACTTGCATGAGGCTCGGCGCCGGGCCGGTGGCATTTTTACGCGCCTGGATGAACTCTTCCGGGTCTTCCATGTGCCGACGAATCCACAACCCCACCGGGCCGATCAACAAGCCCAGCACAAACGGCAGGCGCCAGCCCCACAGGTCGAGGGTTTCGGGCGAAAAGAAATGCGTGACCAACGCCACCATCGCCGCCCCGCCGAACACCGCCAGGCATTGCCCTACCAATTGCCAGGAGCCATACAAGCCCTTGCGATGGGCAGGTGCGCTCTCCACCAGAAATGCCGTGGCGCTGGCATATTCACCGCCGGTGGCAAACCCCTGAAGCATCCGCGCCACCACAATCAGCAACGGCGCACCCATGCCAATGGCGGCGTAGCTCGGCGCGAAGGCGATCAGCGCAATGGACACGGTCATTAGCCGGATAATCAACTGCATCGCGGCTTTGCGGCCTTTGCGGTCGGCATAGATGCCCAACAGGATGCCGCCCACCGGACGCATGAAAAAGCCCACGCCAAAGGTGGCCAGGGCCATCAGCAGCGACGCGTATTCGTCTTCCGAGGGGAAGAACTGCCGGGCGATGATACTGGCGAGAAAGCCGTAGACGATAAAGTCATACCATTCCAGCGCGTTGCCGATCACGGCCGCCACCACTTGGCGGGTGCGGGAAACGCCAGGCTTTGAAGTCTGCATGAGGAACACTCCATTCAACCGATACAGGGAAAGGGTCCAGCGGCAGAAAAAGATGAGGTCGTCAGGCAGGCTTGAGCCAGCTCTCGGCCAGCGCGCCCCAGTAGGCTGCGCCGGTCAGCAGGATGTCGTCGTTGAAGTCATAGGCGGGGTTGTGCACCATCGGTCGCGACACGCCGTTGCCGATAAACAGGTAACTGCCGGGGCAGCGTTGCAGCATCCAGGCGAAGTCTTCGCTGCCCATCAGCGTGCGGGTGTTGCCATCCACAGCGTCGGCACCGAGCAAGGCCACACCGACCTGGCGGGCGAATTCGGTTTCTTCGGCGTGGTTGACCAGCACCGGGTAGGCCGGCCGGTGTTCGATGTGCACGGTGCAGCCGAAGCTGGCGGCCTGGGTGTGGATGATCGCGTTGACCCGTTCCAGCATCTGTTCGCGCACCGTGGGGTTGAGTGCGCGCAAGCTCAGGCGCAGCAGCGCTTGCTGGGGAATCACGTTGGCGGCCTGGCCGGCTTGCAGCGCACCGACCGTAACCACGGCGGCTTCCTGGGTATCGATATTGCGCGCTACTACCGTCTGCAAGGCCATGACCATACTCGCTGCAGCCACCAGTGGATCGACCGTGAGGTGCGGCATGGAACCATGGCCGCCGACGCCTTCAAGGGTGACAGTGAGCAAGTCCTGGGACGCCATCATCGGGCCAACTCTTAATCCCAAATGCCCCGCCGGCAAGCCCGGCATATTGTGCATGCCGAACAGGCCGTCACACGGGAAGCGCTCCAGCAAACCATCCGCCAACATCGCCTCGGCACCGCCCTGGCCTTCTTCGGCGGGTTGGAAAATCAGGTTCAAGGTGCCGTCGAATTGCCGGGTCGCCGCCAGGTAGCGGGCAGCGCCGAGCAGCATGGTGGTGTGGCCGTCATGCCCGCAGGCGTGCATGCAGCCGGCATGTTGGCTGGTGTAGGCCGCGCCGGTGTTTTCGATGATGGGCAAGGCGTCCATGTCGGCGCGAATCCCCAACGTGCGCGAGCTGTTGCCATTGCGCAACACACCGACCACACCGGTCCTGCCGATGCCGGTGTGCACCTCGTAACCCCACTCCTTGAGTGACTGTGCGACCAGCGCTGAGGTGCGGTTCTCTTCAAAGCCGAGTTCGGGGTGGGCGTGGATATCGTGACGCACAGCGTGCAAGTCGCTGGCAACGTCGCTGAGCCAATCCAGGATGTGCTGGTGCGGGCGCATGGTGATTCTCCTCACAGGCGGGTGGTCCCGTTCTTGTTGGCGACACATCGACAGCTAAGCGCGATGTGCGCGTGAGGACAATCAAAGGTGGTTCCACCCTGTGGAACCTGAGGCCAACCATTTTCTTAAAATCTCTGGAGATCAAAATGTGGGAGGGGGCTTGCCCCCGATGACGGACTGTCAGCCAAAACATTTCCAACTGACCCACCGCTGCCGGGATCAACAGCGAAATGCCACCGGTTGCGAGGCCACGTACATAGCGTTAATCTCCCCACCGTCGCTGCTCATCAACGACCGGGCGTGGAATCCCGAGAAAGAAGCTCATTTTGGTTGTACCAAAGGAGCAAGCTTATGCCGTACGAAATACCCTCAGCCGAAACCATCGGCGCCGCCACCTTCGCAGACTGCGGAGAAAACAAAAGCCACCTGAAACTGTTCCGCGTCAACGCCGGGGTTCCGCTTGTGGAAGCCCTCGAACACGCCTCCCACGTGCTCTACTACGCCAAAATGCTCTCCCTTGAAGCTGCCATGGACCGCAGGGCCGAGAGGTTTGCGTTCGCCTCGCATTACTTGGGCGAAATGGGCAAAGCCATCATCGACGACCTGCTGCTGGCGATGCAGCCCGGCACTCCACCTGTGCAATAAGTAATACGCGCCCGGTGCACGGCATCGGGCGCCGCAATCCCATCAGATTAATACGACGAAACTCACGGAATCGTCTGACTTTACCCTAAGTAAATCCCTCTCCAAAGTCTGGCTTGCCACTGACTCTCCCTTGCTCGTTTACCTCGATTGAAATGCGTCACGCGTTAGTTTTCTTGTCGAGACGAGGAGGAAAGTACGGCCAAAAAACTTAATGGATAAAGGGAAAAACAATGAGCGTAGGTTATTTCATTGGCCTGGGTGACAAGACCACCTGCGGCGGGGAAGTGCTGGACGGAGATAAAAGAGTCAACATCCATGGCCTTCTTCATGCCTGCGAAGGTGATCGAGTTACCTGTGGCAAGGATGGGCAAACATATAAGATCGTCGGTGGCATTTCTTACATGAACAGTCATGGCCGGCTTATGGCCGGTACGTTGGATAGTTACAGCGACTGTCCCTGTAAAGCCGAGCTGATTCCTTCAGTGTTTTCAGCTCAATATGGTAAAGATAGCGGCGCTACGAACTCCGCCAGACGAGCAGCCGAACCGGTCCGAGCCACTACCAGTTGGGCGGCGCCTTCTCAAAGCGCTTACAAACCGCCAAGCCATTCAGTCCCGTCTGCATTTAACGGCCTATCGGGCCAGGAACCAGGTTTTTATATCGTGCCCAAAAGCACTACGCGCGAGGCTTTGGAGGCCACGCTTTTTCCAGTTCTTGACCCGGCTGTAATGCGCAAGTTTCAAACGCTGAATCCCAATACAGGTCACTTCAAAGCCGGCTCAATGGTCGTGCTCAGCGATCCGAACAACACCTCCTGCACTTATCAGGAAGCGCAGTTGATGCAGGCCGCTCAACAAGTCGATGCCTCCCTGGATTCCCTTACGCCGGACGAGGCCGACTTTCTGTATCGACACGGTGCCGAAATCGCCAGCTTCATAGGCCATACCTCAACCTGGCTCGGCGTGAGTGCGGTGGTGATGGAAACGCACCTGAATAACTTGCGCAACACCCTCCAGGCCATCGAGCGTCTACACCAACAAACTTATCGTCAGCACGGCCACCTTAAGTCGTCGCAGTTCTTCACGGATCGCCAGCGTCTTATGAGCCAGCTGGATGCTCATCTGTTGAATTCCACTCGGCTGCGTGGCCACACCACCCTGGGCGATCACCCCAAGTTGAAAACAGCCCTCGGCATTTCCAGTCGTAGCTTGGTGCACCATTGGGACAAGGCCGGTGCGCCGGGGCAGATTCCGGGATATGCCGCTCACGTGGAAGCAACGAGTCGTGCTACCCAATACATGAAGGCGGGCGGTTACATCGGGATTGGGATTGGCGGAGTGTCTTCGCTGATGGCTATTGAGCAGGTATGTAACGGCGAATCTGGGCCAGCTTGTGAGAAGGTCAAGTTTACTGAAGGCGGAAAATTTGGGCTTTCTACTGCCCTCGGCGTTGCAGGTGGCGCGATGGCTAGTTCTGCCAGTGGTCCGATCTGCCTGGCGATTGGCGTAGCCACTGGAGGTATCGGAGGCGTTGTATGCATCGCAGCTATAGTAGGGACAGGCGCATGGATGGGGACGACTGTTGGTAATATGACTGGCGAAGCTATCGGAGAAAAAATTTACGAAATGACTCAACCATGACCGGTATCGACACTTGGCCTCCCTGGGCTGCAATCTTTGTTTTGGGGGCCCCAGGTCTGCTCGCAGTTGCCGGGATTGCTCATAGTTTGCACCTGAGCCACCGTCATCTGGACGCATTAAAGGAGGCTTTGAAAAACAGTCGGTATATCTACCTATGGGGAGATAGCCTAGGAAAACGGGGCTTGATTTGGTCACTCTTGGAAATATCAAAAATCGCGGGGATGGTCGTGTGGCCGAGGGCTTATGTTCTTACCGGTGATGTAAATCCTGCTGATATCGAAACATTTCCAGCTCGTCTGAAACGGCGTCTGATCGTCAATATGACGCTGATGTTCACGTCATTCACATGGGGGGTAGTTGCCGCCATGCTTGTGAAGTTCAGGTAGCTCAAACGGGCCTCAGCCGAGGTCCGACATCAGCAAAAAACCAGCGCCGTTGCGTCCGCCAGCGCATATCCCCTGTGCGGGCTTGCTCGCGAATGCGCAATACCAGCCAATACATGTGTTGACTGACCCACCGCATTCGCGAGCAAGCCCGCTCCCACAGGAGGTGATGGGGTGTGTCAGGGAGTCAGGCGGCAGCCTTGGCGGTTGCCTATCCATCGCGCTGTATGCGTACGCCCCAAACCACTCGCCGTTACTTCACTGCGCTCAGGCGTGTCGATAAACGCACTGATGGGCACGTACTGCTTCACATACCCCAGGCAATACTGCGCCGGGTTGTTGGCCACGTACCGGCACGAGCAGTACTCCTTGGCGGTGTACGCCGCGATGATGTCGGGGAAGGCTTGCAGGTTGACGCGCTCGTGCCAAACCCAGCCGAACAATGCGAAAAGCAACACCAGTAAAACGCTGATGAACGGATGACGACGGATCATGAGCGCACCGCCGCCAGCACGCGTTTGAGCAGTTCGTTATGCCGGTAACTGCCATCCCGATCATCGCCGTAACGCACGATCACCAGGTGTTCGTCGGGCAGCACAAACAGCGCCTGGCCCCAGTGCCCCAGCGCGGCGAAGGTAGTGGCCGGTGCGTCGGGCCAGGGTTGGGGGGCGCCGGTGTTGAGCCACCAATGGCCGCCCGGCACAGCTTCATCCTGGCCGACTTTGTAGCGGTCGAAGGGCCGGCGGTTGAAGGTGACCCAGTCCTTGGGCAGCAGTTGCCGCACGCCCCAGCGCCCATCCCGCGCCATCAGTAAACCTACTCGTGCCAGATCCCGGGCCGTGAGGTAGGCATAGGACGACGCGACAAACGTTTCATCGGCGTCGGTTTCCCAGGTTGCGTCGCGAATGCCCAGGGGCTGGAACAGCGCGTCCCACGGGTAGGTCATGTAGGCCTTGTGGCCGAGCATGCCCTTGAGCGCAGCGGACAGGATAGTGCTGTCGCCACTGGAATAACGGAAAGCCTGGCCAGGAACGGCGGCGGCCTCGGTATCCGCCGCGAATTGCGCCATGTCGGTGTGGCCACGGGTGTAGAGCATCGCCACCACCGAGGATTTCAACGGGGCGTACTCGTAGTCTTCCTGCCAGTCCAACCCGGAGGCCCAGTGCAGCAGGTCGGCCATGCTCACTTTGGGGTGCTGCTTCATCGGTGGGTAGAAACGTGCGACAGGGTCGCCGAGTTTGAAGCGGCCTTGCCCGTAGGCCACGCCCAGCACGGTAGCCATCAGGCTTTTGCTGACGGACCAGGTCAGGTGCGGTGTGCTGGCAGTGGTGGGCGCGGCGTAGCGTTCATAGATGATTTCGCCATCCCGAATGACCAGCAACGCATCGGTGCGAATACCGTTGCGGGTGGCATCGTCACGAGGTGGGAAAGCGTAGGCGTCCAGGGCATCGACAGCGGGACCGGTGAGGGTTGTGCCCACGGCCCACTCCTTTTCAGGCCAGATTTCAGCGCGAGCATTCACGGCGACAAACAGCAGGGCAACGCACAACAGGCCTCGGACCATGGACGCAAACTCAAGGGGGCATTCAAGCCCGCGAGCCTAGCTCACGCCAGTGACAGATTTGCGACAAGGGGGCTGTCATCCAACCGTCACCGTAACTTCATGGAGCTGACACCGAGGCTACATAGCCTGACTTTGGACAACAAAGTCGACTGGCCGCAACCTGGCCGGCACCCGGAGACTCGCTATGACTCAGATCGCCCGCATCAGCGACAAAGGCAATGAACGCCGTCTGCAAGCCGAACGCCTGGTAGGCGCACAGGCATTGCAGGAAGCCCAGGCCCTGCGGTTCAACGTGTTCAGCGGCGAGTTCAACGCCAAGCTGAAAGGCGCGGAATTGGGTCTGGACATGGATGACTATGATGTTCACTGCAGCCATATCGGCGTGCGGGATTTGAACAGCGGTCGACTCGTCGCGACTACCCGTCTGCTCGACCACCAAGCCGCCAGCACCCTGGGCCGGTTCTACAGTGAAGAAGAATTCAGCCTGCATGGCCTGCTGCACTTGCAGGGCCCGATCCTGGAGATTGGCCGCACCTGCGTCGACCCGGCCTATCGCAATGGCGGCACCATCGCGGTGTTGTGGGGCGAGTTGGCCGAAGTGCTCAACCAGGGCGGCTACAGCTACCTGATGGGCTGCGCGAGCATCCCGATGCACGATGGCGGCATCCAGGCCCACGCGATCATGCAGCGCTTGCGCGAGCGCTACCTGTGCAACGAACACCTGCGCGCCGAACCGAAAAAACCACTGCCGGCCCTGGACTTGCCGTCCAACGTCATCGCCGAAATGCCGCCGCTGCTCAAGGCCTACATGCGCCTGGGCGCGAAGATCTGCGGCGAGCCGTGCTGGGATGAAGACTTCCAGGTAGCAGACGTGTTTATCCTGCTCAAGCGCGACGAGTTGTGCCCGCGCTACGCGCGCCACTTCAAGGCGGCCATGTGATGAACCGCCTGCGCATTTACGGGCGCATCGCCCGCGTGCTGTTGGTGGTGGGGCTGGGGTTGAGCATGGCCAGTGTGTTTGGCCTGTTCGAGCGCCTGGGCGTGGCTAACTCGATGGTGCGGCGCCAGCGTTGGTCGCGCTTCTTTATGGCGCGACTGACCAACGCCCTGCCCTTTCGCGTGACGGTGCATGGCGAGTTGCCGCAAACGCCGATGCTGTGGGTGAGCAATCATGTGTCGTGGACGGATATTCCGTTGCTGGGCATGGTGGCGCCGATGTCGTTTTTGTCCAAGGCCGAGGTGCGCACCTGGCCGGTGGCCGGCTGGCTGGCGGCCAAGGCTGGCAGCCTGTTTATTCGTCGCGGATCAGGTGACAGCCAACTGATCCGCAAGCAAATGACCCGTCATCTGGAGCAACAGCACCCCTTGCTGATGTTCCCCGAAGGCACCACCACCGATGGGCGCGGCCTGCGCACGTTCCACGGGCGCTTGCTGGCCAGCGCGATCGATGCGGATGTATCACTGCAGCCGGTAGCGATTCGGTATCTGCGCGACGGCCAAGTCGACCCGCTGGCACCCTTTATTGGCGATGATGATTTGCTCTCGCACCTGATGCGCTTGTTTTCCAATGACCGCGGCGATGTGGAGATTCATGTGCTCAAGCCGATTGCCTGCGCCGGGCAGGAACGTGCGGCGTTGGCGTATCAGGCGCAGCAGGCGGTGCAGAAGGCATTGTTCGGCCCGGTGCCGGAAACCGAGCAAGTGGCCGCTCGGCCTGCATTCGCAGCCTGAAGCAATGTGAACTCAATCCAAATGTGGGAGCTGGCTTGCCTGCGATGGCGGTGGGTCAGCCATAACATCAACCGGTAGGCCGCTATCGCCGACAGGCCAGCTCCCACATTCAGATCTCAATAGTCAGTTGAGATTGCGCAAATTTCTGCAACTCTGGGTAGAACAGTCGAAAGTCCTCACTCAACGGCTCATACAAAACCCGCAACTCCTGCATCGCATACCCCAGTTCCTCAGGCTGTGTCAGCCGCCGCGAAATCCCGCGCAGCACCTGCTCCATCACCGCAAACTCGCGGTACGAGCCCAACCAATCATCCGCGGCCATATACGGCGCAATCTGCGCCAGCCGCCCCGGCAACGCGGGTTCGGCCGCCAACACCTGATACACATGCGACGTGAAACGCTCCAGGGGCTGGTCGGCATACAGCGCCCAATCACGCGCCAGGCAATGGTCAAAAAACACATCGAGCACGATGCCGGCATAGCGCCTGCGGGTCTGGCTGAAACGCGACAACGCCTCCCCCACCAAGGGGTGGCTGTCGGTGAACCGGTCGATGGAGCGATGCAACTGGATCGCCGCTTCGATTTGCGGGCTGAACTGGCCCTGCAGGCGGCCTTTGACGAAGTCGCCATAGAGGCTACCCAGCAATTGCGCAGGAAGTTGGCCGCCCAGGTGCAGATGTGCGAGATAATTCATGCCGCGCAGTCTACCACTGCCACCCGCATATCGTTATAACCCGATATACCGATTCGACCTGATCTCAGATCAAAATCATATTGGTATATCGGAATATTACGATTTAAAGTTCGCCTCATCGCGATATAACGCTTTACGACACCGAGCACCCTGCCATGTCCATCGACCTCGACGAAATAATAAAAGCCCTGGCGCACCCAGTACGACGAGACATCCTCACCTGGCTCAAAGACCCGAAAGTGCAGTTCCCCGAGCAATTGCACAACCACGAATACGGCATCTGCGCCGGGCAGATCGACCAACGCTGCGGCTTGTCCCAGTCGACCGTGTCGGCGCACCTGGCCACCTTGCAACGGGCGGGTTTGATCAGCAGCCAGAAAGCCGGGCAGTGGCACTTTTTCAAGCGCAACGAGGAGGTGATCCAAGCCTTTCTCGCTGCGCTCATTACCGAACTCAGCGCACCGTAATCATCAAGGACACGTCCATGCCCCTCTCGCTACTCATACTGGCCCTGAGCGCCTTCGCCATCGGCACCACCGAGTTCGTCATCATGGGCTTGCTGCCCGATGTGGCGGCGGACCTGGGTGTGTCGATTCCCGGAGCCGGCTGGCTGGTCACCGGCTACGCCCTGGGCGTGGCCATCGGCGCACCGTTCATGGCACTGGCCACCGCCAGGCTGCCACGCAAGGCGGCGCTGGTAGCGTTGATGGGTATTTTCATTATCGGCAATCTGCTCTGTGCCCTGGCAAGCGACTACAACGTGCTGATGTTTGCCCGTGTGGTCACAGCGTTGTGCCACGGTGCCTTCTTCGGGATTGGCTCGGTGGTGGCGGCCAACCTGGTACCGGCCAACAAACGTGCGTCGGCCGTGGCGCTGATGTTCACCGGGTTGACCCTGGCGAACGTGCTGGGCGTGCCCCTGGGTACGGCGCTGGGCCAGGAAGCCGGCTGGCGCTCGACCTTCTGGGCCGTGACCGTGATTGGCGTAATCGCCTTGATCGGCCTTATTCGCTTCCTGCCCGCCAAGCGTGACGAAGAAAAACTCGACATGCGCGCCGAACTGGCCGCCCTCAAGGGTGCCGGTATCTGGCTGTCGCTGAGCATGACCGCGCTGTTTGCCGCGTCTATGTTCACCCTCTTTACCTACGTCGCGCCGCTGCTGGGCGATGTCACCGGCGTGTCGCCCAAGGGCGTGACCTGGACCCTGCTGCTGATCGGCCTGGGGCTCACCGTGGGCAACATCATCGGCGGCAAACTGGCGGACAAGCGCCTGGCGGCCACCTTGATCGGCGTGTTCATCAGCATGGCGGTGGTTTCCACGGTGTTGAGCTGGACCAGCGTTGCGGTGATACCGACTGAAATCACCCTGTTCCTGTGGGCCACCGCCTCGTTCGCCGCCGTGCCGGCGCTGCAAATCAACGTGGTGACCTTCGGCAAGGCCGCGCCGAACCTGGTATCCACCCTGAACATCGGTGCCTTCAACATTGGCAACGCCCTCGGCGCCTGGGTCGGCGGCAGCGTGATTGCCCACGGCTTCGGCCTGACCAGCGTGCCCCTGGCCGCTGCAGCACTGGCGATTCTCGCGCTGCTGGTGACCCTCATCACTTTCCGTCAGGGCGGCAACGCCGGCCTGGCCCCCGCGACCAACTGATCAACTTGAAAGAGAAGGTGTTTTTTCCATGACGACTATTTTCGATCCGATCACACTGGGCGACGTGCAACTGTCGAACCGCATCATCATGGCGCCGCTGACCCGCTGCCGTGCCGATGCAGGCCGCGTGCCCAACGCGCTGATGGCCGAGTACTACGTGCAACGCGCCTCCGCGGGGCTCATCCTCAGCGAAGCCACTTCCGTGACGCCCATGGGCGTGGGCTACCCTGACACCCCCGGCATCTGGTCCAACGATCAGGTGCGCGGCTGGGCCAACATCACCAAGGCCATACATGGCGCGGGCGGCAAGATCTTCCTGCAGTTGTGGCACGTTGGCCGCATCTCCCACGAGTCCTACCTGAACGGGGAAACCCCGGTGGCTCCGAGTGCGGTCCAGGCTAAAGGCCACGTCAGCCTGGTTCGCCCATTGGCCGACTACCCAACCCCGCGCGCCCTGGAAACCGCTGAAATCGCCGACATCGTCGACGCTTATCGCACCGGCGCCGAGAACGCCAAGGCCGCCGGTTTCGACGGCGTGGAAATCCACGGCGCCAACGGCTACCTGCTTGACCAGTTCCTGCAGAGCAGCACCAACCAGCGCACCGACCAGTACGGTGGTTCCCTGGAAAACCGTGCGCGCCTGTTGCTGGAAGTCACCGACGCCGCCATCGAAGTCTGGGGCGCCGGCCGCGTGGGCGTGCACCTGGCACCGCGTGCTGATGCTCATGACATGGGCGACGACAACCTCGCCGAGACCTTCACCTACGTCGCCAGCGAACTGGGCAAGCGCGGCATCGCCTTCATCTGCTCCCGCGAAAAAGAAGGTGCGGATAGCCTCGGCCCACAGCTGAAAAAAGCCTTCGGCGGCGTATACATCGCCAACGAACGTTTCACCAAAGACAGCGCCAACGCCTGGCTGGCGGCGGGCAAGGCGGATGCAGTGGCCTTTGGTATTCCTTTCATCGCCAACCCGGACCTGCCGGCGCGACTGAAGGCCGATGCGCCGTTGAACGAGCCGCACCCTGAAACTTTCTATGGCAAAGGCCCGGTGGGTTACATCGACTACCCGACGCTGCCGATCTAACGTACCCCGCAAACCCAATACTGTAGGAGCGAGCTTGCTCGCGAGAAACTAACAGGCGCCGCGTTCACTCAGGAAGCACGCGTTATCGTTGAAGTTTTTCGCGAGCAAGCTCGCTCCTACAGTGTCAGGAGCAAGTCCCCTCCCACATTTGTGCCTGTCTGTAGCCCCCCTGGAAACATCGCTTCACAGAACGGCAACAATATCGCTACAAAATACTTAGCCGGCTACCTATCAACCGCCCGCCAGGCCGTATATAAAGTCACCCCACAAATCAGCCAGAAGGACGATTGACCGTCCTTAGGCTTTACTGTTGACACAACGGGTTGCAATTACGCATTTTGTTTCAATTGCGCAGGCTGGGGCTCAGGCGCAGCATGTCCAGCCCTATATCAGCCCAGCGCTCGGCGTCCTGGTGCAGTTCAAAGCTATCGGGGACCAGCAGCCACTGGCCGATCAAACCGTGGATGAAGGCATGTATGCAGACAGCCCCACGGGTGGTGTCGAGATTTTCAGGCAGTTGCCCGCGATGAACCGCGTTACGCAACGTCAGGCTGATACGCAGGTTGCATTCCAGGCTGTGGGTCTGGCGTTGGCGGCGCATGTCACACATTTCATCGGTGAACTCGCACTTATGAAACAGAATCTCGTTGATGCGCCGGGTTTTCGGGTCCAGGGCCACTTCATGGTAGAGATGAATCAGCAGCTTGCGCATACAGCCCAGCGGGTCGACTTCATCCTCGCTTTCACTCGCCCGGGCCAATTCGTCCAGGGGTTCGTGCAGCGTATCGAGCAAGGCCTGGAGCAAATCGGACTTATTGCTGAAGTGCCAATAGATAGCACCGCGCGTCACTCCCGCCAGCGTGGCGATGTCCGCCAGCGTGGTGCGCGCAACGCCACGCTCATAAAAGGCTTGCTCGGCGGCTTGGAGAATCTGGCTGCGGGTTTCCTGAGCTTCCTCTTTGGTGCGACGAACCATGGCAGTAAAACCTCAATCAGAACACTTTGGACTATCGTTAACGCGACGTTAATAGACGCGAACGATCATCTGAATAATTGTGGGACGACACTGTCAAGAGCGTCGAACGTACTAGAATCGAGGCTTGCAGCGGTGCTTTGTCAACATTCCGCGAAGCCTGTCAAGAGTTTACAAACAACCATGAACGTAAGTATATTGCGTAGCAAGCTACTTATCCACTCACGGCTTGTTTTTTACCCTTCCACACTTCTTGTGCGCACTCTGCGCGCCTGACCCGAGGATCTTCATGCAACTTAAGCCAGCTGTTACCGCTCTGGTCACTGCCGTCGCCCTGGCATCGCTGCTCAGCGGATGTAAAAAGGAAGAAGCGGCACCGCCCGCTCAAACCCCTCAGGTCGGCGTGGTCACCATTCAACCGCAAGCCTATACCCTGACCACCGAGCTGCCAGGCCGCACCACGGCCTTTCGCATTGCGGAAGTCCGGCCGCAGGTCAACGGCATCATTCTCAAGCGCCTGTTCAAGGAAGGCGCCGACGTGAAGGAAGGGCAACAGCTCTACCAGATCGACCCGTCGGTGTATGAAGCCACGCTCAAAAGCGCACAAGCGAGCCTGACCCAGACCAAGTCCATCACCGATCGCTACAAGCAATTGGTCGAGGAGCAAGCCGTCAGCCGTCAGGAATACGACACCGCCGTTGCCAACCGCATGACTGCCGAGGCAAACGTTCAAACTGCCCAGATCAACGTGCGCTACACCAAGGTGTACGCGCCGATCTCCGGGCGTATTGGCCGTTCTTCTGTCACCGAAGGCGCACTGGTCAGCAATGGCCAGGCCGACGCCATGGCGGTGATCCAGCAACTGGACCCCATCTACGTCGACGTCACGCAATCTTCAGCTGAAATGCTCAAGCTGCGTCGCGACCTGGCCAGCGGCCAACTGGAAAAAGCCGGCGAAAACGCTGCCAAGGTCAAGCTGACCCTGGAAGACGGCACGGCCTACGCCCAGGACGGCAAGCTGGAGTTCTCCGAAGTGTCGGTCGACCAGACCACCGGTTCCGTGACCCTGCGCGCCGTGTTCCCCAACCCTGACCACGTGCTGCTGCCGGGCATGTTCGTACACGCCCAGTTGCTGGCCGGTGTGAACAGCAAGGCCATCCTGGCTCCGCAACAAGGCGTGACCCGTGACCTGCGCGGCATTCCGACCGCGCTGATCGTGAACAAGGACAACAAGGTCGAGCAACGCGAACTGGTTGCCAACCGTACCGCCGGTGCCTACTGGCTGGTGGAAAAAGGCCTTAATGCCGGTGATCGCGTCATCACCGAAGGCTTGCAGTACGTCAAGCCAGGCGCCGAGGTGAAGGTCACGGAAGCCTCCAACGCTAAACCCGCCGGTACTGCTGCAGCGCCTGCTGCCGCTGCTGGTCAAGGGGAGTAATCCATGTCGAAATTTTTTATCGACCGTCCCATTTTCGCCTGGGTAATTGCCCTGGTGATCATGCTGGTCGGGGCACTCTCGATCCTGAAGTTGCCCATCAACCAATACCCGGCCATTGCGCCAACGGCCATTGATATCCAGGTGACCTACCCAGGCGCGTCCGCACAAACCGTGCAGGACACCGTGGTGCAGGTCATCGAGCAACAGCTCAACGGTATCGACAACCTGCGTTATGTCTCCTCGGACAGTAACTCCGACGGCAGCATGACCATCACCGTGACGTTCAACCAGGGTACCAACCCGGATATCGCTCAGGTCCAGGTACAGAACAAGCTCAACCTGGCCACCCCACTGCTGCCGCAAGAAGTGCAGCAACAGGGTATCCGCGTGACCAAGTCGGTGAAGAACTTCCTGATGGTGATCGGTCTGGTGTCGGAAGACGGCAGCATGACCAAGGACGACCTCTCCAACTACATCGTGTCCAACATCCAGGACCCGATCTCCCGTACCGCGGGGGTGGGTGACTTCCAGGTGTTCGGTTCGCAGTACGCCATGCGTATCTGGCTCGACCCGGCCAAACTGAACAATTATCAGCTCACGCCAGTGGACGTCAGCAATGCCATCAAGGCCCAGAACGTGCAGGTGGCCACCGGCCAACTGGGCGGCCTGCCTGCCCTGCCCGGTACCCAACTGAACGCTACGATCATCGGCAAGACGCGCCTGCAAAGCACCGAGGAATTCGCCAAGATCCTGATGAAGGTGAACACCGACGGCTCCCAGGTTCGCCTGGGTGACGTCGCGCGCATCGAACTGGGCGGCCAGAACTACAGCATCAGTGCACAGTTCAACGGCAAGCCGGCTTCGGGTATGGCGATCAAGCTGGCGGCCGGTGCCAACGCACTGGACACTGGCAAGGCCATCCGCGAAACGGTCAAGTCCCTGGAGCCGTTCTTCCCGCCTGGCATGAAGGCGGTGGTGCCGTATGACACCACCCCGGTCGTGACCGAATCGATCTCCGGTGTGGTTCACACCCTGGTCGAAGCGATCGTGCTGGTGTTCCTGGTGATGTTCCTGTTCCTGCAGAACTTCCGTGCCACCATCATCACTACCATGACCGTACCGGTGGTATTGCTGGGTACCTTCGGGATCCTGGCGGCGTGCGGCTTCACCATCAACACCTTGACCATGTTCGGCATGATCCTGGCCATCGGCTTGCTGGTGGACGATGCCATCGTCGTGGTGGAAAACGTCGAACGGGTAATGGCCGAGGAGCACCTGTCGCCCAAGGAAGCAACGATCAAGTCCATGGGCCAGATCCAGGGTGCCCTGGTGGGTATTGCCCTGGTACTGTCGGCGGTACTGCTGCCGATGGCGTTCTTCGGTGGTTCCACCGGTGTGATCTACCGGCAGTTCTCCATCACCATCGTTTCGGCGATGGCGTTGTCGGTGCTGGTTGCCCTGATCTTCACCCCGGCTTTGTGCGCCACCATGCTCAAGCCGATTGATCCGGAAAAACACGGCCAGCCCAAGCGCGGCTTCTTCGGCTGGTTCAACCGCACCTTCGACCGTGGCGTACTCAAGTACGAGCGCGGCGTGGGCGGCATGATCAAGCACAAGATCCCGGCATTCCTGGTGTATGCGCTGATCCTGGCCGGCATGATCTGGATGTTCACCCGTATTCCAAGCGCGTTCCTGCCTGAGGAAGACCAGGGTGTGATCTTCGCCCAGGTGCAGACACCGGTCGGTGCTTCGGCTGAGCGCACGCAGAAAGTCGTCGACGACATGCGCGCCTTCCTGCTGAACGACAAGGAAGGCGAGCCAGGCGAAGGCAAGGCGGTGAAGTCGGTGTTTACCGTGAACGGCTTCAACTTCGCCGGTCGTGGCCAGAGCTCCGGGCTTGCGTTCGTGATGCTCAAGCCGTGGGATGAGCGTGATTCGAGCCAGTCGGTGTTCGAAGTGGCCAAGCGTGCCCAGGGTTACTTCTTCGGGGCCTTCAAGGACGCCATGGTTTTCGCCATCGTGCCGCCTTCGGTGCTGGAGTTGGGTAACGCCACGGGTTTCGACGTGTTCCTGCAAGACCAGGGTGGCGTCGGCCACGACAAGCTGATGGCTGCACGTAACCAGTTCCTGGGTGCGGCGGCACAAAGCAAGGTGCTGGCCGGCGTGCGTCCTAACGGCGTGAACGACGAGCCGCAGTACGAGCTGACCGTTGACGACGAGAAAGCCAGTGCCCAAGGCATCAGCCTGGCGGATATCCAGCAGACCCTGGCCATTGCCTTGGGTGGTAGCTACATCAACGACTTCATCGACCGTGGTCGCGTGAAGAAGGTGTATGTACAAGGCGACGCCGCCAGCCGGATGTCGCCCGAAGACCTGGACAAATGGTACGTGCGCAGCAACGACGGGAAAATGGTGCCGCTGTCGGCCATCTCGTCGGGCAAGTGGATCTACGGTTCGCCCAAGCTTTCGCGATACAACGGTGTAGCGGCGATGGAAATCCTCGGTACCCCGGCACCGGGCTACAGTACCGGTGATGCGATGGCCGAAGTCGAACGCATCGCCAAAGAACTGCCGGCCGGTGTCGGTTACGCCTGGACAGGCCTGTCGTACGAAGAACGCCTTTCCGGTTCCCAGGCGCCAGCACTGTACGCACTGTCGCTGCTGGTCGTGTTCTTGTGCCTGGCGGCACTGTACGAAAGCTGGTCGATCCCGATCGCGGTGATTCTGGTTGTACCTCTGGGTGTGATCGGTGCACTGATCGCCACCAGCATGCGCGGCTTGTCCAACGACGTGTTCTTCCAGGTGGGCCTGTTGGTGACGGTGGGCCTGGCGGCGAAAAACGCCATCCTCATCGTGGAATTCGCCAAGGAACTGCATGAGCAAGGCAAAGGCATCGTCGAGGCGGCTATCGAAGCATCCCGCATGCGTCTGCGCCCGATCATCATGACCTCGTTGGCGTTCATGCTCGGCGTATTGCCGCTGGCAATCTCCACCGGCGCCGGTTCAGGCAGCCAGCACGCAATCGGTACCGGCGTTATCGGCGGTATGATCACGGCCACTGTGCTGGCGATCTTCTGGGTGCCACTGTTCTACGCAACCGTGTCCGCCGCTGGCGAACGCAAAAAGAAAGACACTACTGAAACTCCTAAAGAGGCTGGCCAATGAGCAAGTCGCTACTTTCCCTAGCCGTCACCGCATTCGTGCTCAGTGGCTGCTCGCTGATACCTGACTATCAGCGTCCCGAAGCGCCGGTGGCCGCGCAGTTCCCGCAGGGGCCGGCGTATTCGTCGGCCCAGGCGCCGAGCCAGGCCGCTGCCGAGCAAGGCTGGAAGCAGTTTTTCCATGACCCTGCCCTGCAGCAATTGATCCAGACCGCGTTGGTGAACAACCGTGACCTACGTGTCGCGGCGCTGAACATCGACGCCTATGCAGCGCAATACCAGATCCAGCGTGCCGACCTGTTCCCGGCGGTATCGGCCACCGGTAACGGCAGCCGTTCGCGCACCCCGGCCAAGCTGTCGCAGACCGGCGAATCGACCATCGCCAGCCAGTACTCGGCGGGCCTTGGCATCAGTTCGTATGAGCTGGACCTGTTCGGCCGCGTGCGCAGCCTCAGTGAAGAAGCGCTGCAAAAGTACTTCGCCACTGAAGAAGCGCGCCGCAGCACCCAAATCAGCCTGGTGGCCAGCGTGGCCAATGCCTACCTGACCTGGCAGGCCGACAAGGAGCTGCTCAAGCTGACCCAGGACACCCTGGCCGCGTTCGAGCAAAGCTACAAGCTCACCTCGCGCAGCAATGAAGTCGGCGTGGCCTCGGCCCTCGACCTCAGCCAGGCACGCACCTCGGTGGAAAACGCCCGTGTGCAACTGGCGCGTTACACCCGCCAGGTGGCCCAGGACGAAAACAGCCTGACCCTGCTGCTGGGCACCGGCCTGCCGGCGAATATCGCCAGCAAGCCGCTGTCCGATGACCTGCTCAGCGAAGTGCCTGCCGGGTTGCCCTCGGACCTGCTGCAACGTCGCCCAGACATCGTGCAAGCCGAGTACAACCTCAAGGCCGCCAACGCCAACATCGGCGCGGCCCGTGCGGCGTTCTTCCCGAGCATCAGCCTGACCGCCAGCGCCGGTACTGCCAGCCCTACCCTGGGTGGCCTGTTCAAAGGCGGTTCGGGGACCTGGGCGTTTGCCCCGCAGATCAACATCCCGATCTTCAACGCCGGTAGCCTGCGCGCAAGCCTGGACTACTCGAAGATCCAGAAAGAGATCAACGTGGCCAACTACGAGAAGGCCATCCAGACCGGCTTCCAGGAAGTCTCCGACGGCCTGGCCGCGCGTGCGACCTACAAGCAGCAACTGGATGCCCAGCGCGGCTTCGTCGAGGCTAACCAGGATTACTACCGCCTGGCCGAGCGTCGCTACCGCATTGGTGTCGACAGCAACCTGACCTTCCTCGACGCCCAGCGCCAACTGTTCAGTGCCCAGCAATCGCTGATCACCGACCGCCTGGCGCAGCTCACCAGCGAGGTCAACCTGTACAAGGCCCTCGGCGGTGGCTGGAACGAGCAGACTGCGAAGAACGAGCCATTGAAAGAACAAGCACCGCCGTTGAAGTTGTTCTGATAGCGCGGGTGTGAAAAACCGCTTCCCTCACCGGAAGCGGTTTTTTTATGCCTGCATTGTTGCCCGTACAACTTACGT
>NZ_WKFA01000067.1:0-27931 GCF_021605325.1 Pseudomonas sp. PA-7-1E | reverse complement strand
ATTTAAAGTGCGTGGCGCCGTCCGGATCAATCCTCTGCACCAGCCGCGCCCGCTGGTCATGGACATACACCTCCTGGCTACCATCGGCGTTATGCACCGTGACACGCCCGTCATCGCCCCAGGCATAACGCGTGTCCATCTGCGAAAAACTCGCCCAATGCCGCACGCAGCGAGCCGCCTTGCCCGCGTGTTCCCATTCCCAAAAGAAACTCGCGCCACCGGCCAGTTGGCGTTCAAGAATGACGTGCTGATCGTCGTACCGATAACGCTCGCTTTCCCCGACGGCATTGGTCGCGCAAACCAGTCGTCCATGTTCGTCATAGGCGTAGGAAACGAGGTTCTGTTCGGTCTCCCACACGTAAGGCTCACGCCCTTTGGCGCGATGCACCTGGTAGTCCACCGCGACAATGCGATCCAGCTCATAACGCAACAGCAACGAGCGCCCCGCACCGTTATCCAGCCGCTCAATCCGCCCTGAACGATCCCGGCAAAGGCGCAGCCGGTTGTCATACGCATCGCTGATGGTTGTCAGCACACCGTCGCGAAAGTGGTAGAAACGCGAGGCTTGGGCCAGCACCAGTTCATCAGGCGCCGAACCCAAGTAGATCGCCGCTTCCGCCAGGCTATTGGTGATCGCCGGCCGAGAATCGGTGGGCAAGGGCAGGGTGGTCGAGCGGTTCTCATGATCGGTCCACACCACCGAATCGCCCGACACCGCAAGCCGATGGGCCAGCCCATGACTCCAACCAAACCCCAACCCACAATCCACATCCCCCGCACTGGTGCGATACAGCCGCGTCCACGCAAACGGCAAAATCCCATCCAGCGCGCCATCGGTGAGGGTCAGCAATTCCTCGCCGGTGACCATCGACACCGGGCAGCCGTTGGTAACGGTCTTGTCCGCTGGCGTCGCCGCATCGCCTTTAGGATTTGAAGCCACCGCCGGCACATCATCCACACGCTCTTTCTGCGTCAGCACTACGTTCTGCCGCGCTCGCCAGCGCATCTGCACCGTGCCTTGCTTCAGCCCTCCCACCGCCCGCATGAACGTTGTGAGGATCGTCAGCACACCGGTCACGAAACCCACGGCTGACTGAAGAATCCCTGCGCCGTACTTGACCAGGCGCATACTCAAATACGCTACGCCCGCTGCCGGCAGCGCGATGGTCAACACCACGCCAATCACCAGGTCAATCAGCAGCGATACCATAAAACCGGCGGCCGCTTGCGCAACTTCACTAGGCGGTAACGCCTCCAGCCAGATCATGGCGGTGCGCAGTAACAGGTACAGCGCCGCCTCATCACTGGCCAGCAACATCGCCTGTTCCATGACCTTGGGCGCATCGGTAGCGATTTGCGCCAACTTCGCCGCCTCGCTACCCAGTTGCTCGACGTACTTGAGCGGGTCTTCAAGAATCGCCTGCACCTGCTTGATGCTGTCCCACACGTCACGGATCGCTGCCCAACTGCCGGCGAGCACGCCGTTGCCTATTGCGCTGGCCGGGGATTGCTGCCAATGCGGCTTGAAGCCTTGCCACTGCTCGCGCAGCCATTGCTCCAGATCCGCAGTCAGCCCGGCATAGGAAGCAAACAAGGCATCGACTTGCTGCGCTGAAACGCCGCCCTGAACCCTTACCTGATAGCGCCCGCCGGCGGCGCATTCGTGGAAACCGTCGCCGTGCTCGTCGAGCAGGATGACCCTGGAGCTGCCGTCATCCAGCCCGATCACTTCAACCGGAATATTGCCGATCGGCACGTCGTACGCTGACTCGAACCTGCTCTGGATCTTCAGCACACCCCCTGCCGGACAGCGGGCCACGGTGGAAAAGTCCGCATCGCCAAGACCGACCGACTGCTGTGCATCCCCAACCCGCAACACCCGATCCATACCCAGCAACGAAGGCATGTCCGCTGCATGACTGACCGTATCCAGCGCACGCGAATACCAGGCGCCCATCTGCTGGCGGTACTCCACCAGGCTCTGATGGAAACCATCCAGCTCGTGTTCGATAAAGGTAATGTGGGCTGCTTGGGTCATCCGCAGCGGCTCCCCACGAGGGGCGGCCAGGTAACCAAGGCACTAACAGGAAAAACCATCTGCAATCCCTCGCACTGTTTGATCAGGCGAGGGACTTTGCAGAGGTTTACAGGGGAGGGGAGTAGAGCTTATCCGGCAGTTACGTGGGACGTTTCAGCAACCTTGTCGCGCAGTACCAGGCTGCACAGCGCCGGCAGAAACAACAGCGTCAACACCGTGCCCACCAGCACACCGCCAATCAGCACATAAGCCAGCGACGACCAGAACACAGACAACGTCAACGGAATAAACGCCAACGCCGCCGCCAGTGCCGTAAGGATCACCGGCCGCGCGCGCCGCACCGTGGCTTCGATAATGGCCTCGCGAATCGCCATGCCGTGGTCCTGGTTCTGGCGGATCTGGTCGGTGAAGATCAGCGTATTGCGCATCAGAATGCCGCCGATGCCAATCAGACCCAGGATCGCGTTGAAGCCGAACGGCTGGTTGAACAGCAGCAAGGTCGGCACTGCACCAATCAGGCCCAAAGGCGCGGTAGCGAACACCATGAACATCACGCCGAACGAGCGCACCTGGAGCATGATCACCGTGAGGGTCAGCAGGATCATGATCGGAAACAGCGCCGCCAGGGCCACGTTGGCCTTGGCGCTTTCCTCAACCGGGCCGCCGATGTCGATTTTGTAACCGCTGGGCAGCTTGGCGATCAGCGGTTGCAGGTCTTTGTACACCGCCATTTCCACATCGGGCGGTTGTACGCCGTCGATGATGTCGGCGCGTACCTCCACGGTGGTGGCGCGGTCGCGGCGCTTGAGGATCGGTTCTTCCATCACCGCCTGAAAATGCCCGACCTGTGCCAGCGGCACCGACGTACCGGCGCTGTTGGTCAGCGTCATGTTGTTGAGGTTGGCCAGGTCTTCGCGTTGGCTGCCTTGGGCGCGGGCCACCACTGAGACGGTGCGGTTGCCTTCGCGAACTTCGGTGATCGGGTTGCCGCTGAGCAGGGCGTTGAGTTGGGACTTGACCTCGTCGGGGGTAAAACCCAGCAAGCGCAAGCGATCCTGGTCCAGCACCAGGCGATAACCGCTGGCACGCTCGCCCCATTCTAGGAAGGTGTCTCTGGTCAGCGTGTTGCCGGCCACGACCTGACGCACGTCTTCAGACAGCCCGCGCAGCACATTCAGGTCGGGCCCCGAGACGCGAAACACCACCGGGAACGGCACCGGCGGGCCGAAGACGAGCTGCGTGACCCGTACCCGCGCCGACGGAAATTCGCCTGCCGCAATGCGCTCGCGCATCCGCAGTTTCAGCGCGTCGCGGGCGTGGGAGTCCGGGGTTTGCACGATCAACTTGGCGAACGCCGGGTCTGGCATTTCAGGGTTCAACGACAGGAAAAACCGCGGTGCACCGCCGCCCACATAGGTGTCGACCATACTGGTCTGCGGTTCTTGCAACAGCGCCTTCTCCACCTGCGCCGCCACGGCTTCGGTGCTTTTGAACGCGCTGCCGGGTGGCATATACACTTCCAGAATCAGCTCCGAGCGGTCGGAGTCCGGGAAGAACTGTTTCTTCACCACCGCCATACCCAGGCCGCATACCACGAACGCGGCCACCACCATGCCGGTCACCAGCCAGCGCCCGCGCACGCAGGCCTCCACTAGGCTGCGCAGTTTCTGGTAGTAGCGCCCGGCATAAATCGCATCATGCCCGCCGGGCACTGGCTTGATCTGCGGCAACAACTTCACGCCCAGGTAAGGCGTAAACACCACGGCCACCAGCCAGGATGAAATCAGGGCGAAACCCACGATCCAGAAGATATTGCCGGCGTACTCACCCGCCCCGGAGCGCGCAAACCCAACCGGCAGAAAACCGATGATGGTGACCAGGGTGCCGGTCAGCATCGGCGCCGCCGTAGAGCTCCAGGCATAGGTGGCCGCGTGGATGCGGTCAAAGCCTTCTTCGAGTTTGACCACCATCATCTCGATGGCAATGATCGCGTCGTCCACCAACAGGCCCAGGGAGATGATCAATGCGCCGAGGGTCACGCGGTCGAATTCACGGCCGGTGACCAGCATGATCACGAACACGATCGACAGCGTAAGCGGCACGGCCGCCGCCACCACCAGCCCCACGCGAAAGCCCAGGGCCAATAGGCTGATCAGCATCACCACCGCCAGGGCCACGAAGAATTTGAGCATGAACTCGTTGACCGCCAGGCTGATGTTTTTCGCCTGGTCGGAGACTTTGGCGAAGTTCACGCCCAGGGGCAGGTCGGCCTGGATTCTGGCTTCCTGGGCCTGCAGGCTCTTGTCCAGTTCCAGGCCGTTCCAGTGCTTCTCCATGATCACGCCCAGCATCAACGCCGGGTCGCCCTGATGGCGGATGCGATAACTGGGCGGGTCTTCATAACCCCGGCTCACGGTGGCCACATCGGCGATGCGCAATACGCGGCCATTGACTTGCAGGGGCACGTTTTCGATCAGCGCGAGGCTGTCGAACGCGCCGTCGATGCGGATATAAGCGCGGGCGCCCGCCGTTTCGACGAAGCCTGCGGGCGCCACGGCATTTTGTGCGGCGAGGGCGGCGAAGATCTGTTCGGGCCTGATGCCCAGGGTCGCCAGGCGCTCATAGGAAAACTCCACAAACACGCGCTGGGCCTGCTCGCCAAGGATATTGACCTTCTTCACCCCTGGCAGGTTGAGCAAACCCTGGCGCAGTTCCTCGGCCATTTGCACTTGTTGGCGATGGGGCAGGTGTTCGGCTTCCAGGGCGTACAACGCAAAGTACACGTCGGAATATTCATCGTTGAAAAACGGCCCGATCACGCCCTTGGGCAGGCGCGTGGCTTCGTCGCTGAGTTTTTTGCGGGTCTGGTAGAACAGCTCCTGAATCTCGCTCGGGCGCGTGGACTCCAGGAAGGTCATGCGCATCGACACAAAGCCTGGCTGGGCGATGGTCTCGACGCGATCGTAGTAGTCCAGTTCCTGCAGGCGCTTTTCCAGGCGGTCGGCTACTTGCTCCTGCATCTCCTGGGCGGTGGCGCCGGGCCAGGCGGCGGTGATGGTCATGACCTTGACGGTAAACGAAGGGTCTTCTGCGCGCCCCAGCTTGCCGAACGCGAAGACCCCGGCAACGAGGATCGCAATCAGCAAGAACAAGGTGACGGCGCGGTGCTTGACGGCCAGTTCGGAGAGGTTGATCCCGCGCATACTCATTGATCCTGCTTACGGTTGAGGGCCAGGGCCTGGGCGGGCAGCAAGCGCACCGTGTCGCCGCTGTGCAACAGGTGAGCGCCGAGGGCGACGATGGTTTGGCCGGGTGTTACGCCGCTGTCGAGCAAGGCGTCTTCCTGGCCGAGGCTGGCGACCTTCACCGGGGCAAAGCTGATCTTTTGATCATCGCCAATCAGCCATACGCCCGTGCCTTGCCCCGCATCCTGCAAGGCGCCAATCGGTACGCGGGTTTGCAGGGGCTGGCCGTTGCCTTGCAGGCGCACGGTGATGGTGGAGCCGAGGGCGAAACGCTCGACCGAACCCTGCAGCACGTAACGTGCGCGGTAGGTGCGGGTGACCGGGTCGGCGCTGGCGGACAGTTCGCGCAGGGTGGCGGTCACGGCCTGGTCCGCTGCGCCAAAGGGAAACGCCAGGGCTTTTTGCGCAGCCAGGTCACGCCGGTTCTCCGGCAGGTTGACGATGGCTTCGCGGGCGCCGTCATGGGCCAGGCGCGCCACGATTTGCCCTTCGGCCACCACTTGGCCGCGATCGGCCAGCACGTCGGTGATGATGCCGTCGCCATCGGCCTTGAGTACCGAATAAGTGCGACGGTTTTCGATCTGGCTGGCATCCGATTGCGCTGCGGCCAGTTCGGCCTGGGCGACGCGCAGGTTGGTGGCCGACTGGTCGAAGATCTGCCGCGACACCGCGCCGGTGCTGGCCAGGCGCTGGTAGCGGTTTTCATCGTCACGACGCTGGCGCAGTTGGGCCTGGGCGGCGTTGACGCGGTTCTTGGCCGAGCGAAGCGCCAGTTCGAAGTCGCCGATGTCCAGCACCAACAGGGTGTCACCACGGGAGACGTGCTGGCCGGGGTCGACCTTGCGCTCGATCACCTTGCCGCTGACCCGAAAGCCCAGGTCGCTTTCAGTGCGTGCCGCCACCACGCCGGTATAGGCGCTTTGCTGGGTGCCGGCTGCTTCGACTGTGGCGGCCAGCACCGGGCGCGATGTGGGCGCCTGGGCGGCGCTGTCGGCCTTGCTGTTACAGCCACTGAGGACCACCAGCAGAGCCAGTGGCGTGAGAAGGCGCAGGGGGAGAGGGGGCATGACGAACTCCAGGGTGACCATAGGGCAAAAAATTATGGACATAATTTTTCGCTCATATTATGGTCGAAATATAAATTAATCCAGCCCCCGGATACTCCCCATGGCAAACGCCCCGGCACCCTCACGCAGCTTGCTGTTCTTGCTGGTTGCCCTCACCGCATTGGGTGAAGTCTCGACGCAACTGATCATCCCCGGCCTGGGTGCCATCGAGCACGCGCTGCAGGCGCCGCAAGGCTCGGCACTGATGGCGCTGTCGGCATTCGTTGCTGCGTTTGGCCTGGGGCAGCTACTGTTCGGGCCGCTGTCGGATCGCATCGGCCGGCGGCCAGTCTTGATCGGGGGCCTGACGCTCTACGTAGTGGCGACGCTGGCGATGCTGCTGGTCACCGACATCCAGCAGTTTATCGCCGCCCGGGTGTTGCAAGGCCTGGGCGCGTGCGCCGCGCTGGTACTAGCGCGCACCGTGGTGCGCGATGTGTGGAAAGCCGAGGCAGGCCCGGCCCTGGCGCTGACGATGATCGGCATGTTGTATGCCATCGTCGTTGCGCCGATAGCAGGGGGCTTACTGATCAAATTGCTGGGTTGGCGTGCGCCCATCGCCCTGGCGTTGGTGATCGGCAGCCTGGTGTTATTGCTGGCGCTGCTGTTCTTTCGCGAGAGCAATCATCACCTCGATCCCAGGGCCGCACACTGGCGCACCCTCGGCGGGCAGTATCTGGATCTGCTCAAGGGGCGCCAGTACCGTGCTTACGCGGTGGCCCTGGCGTGTACCTATGGCGCGATGTTTGCGGTGATCGCGGGTTCATCGGCGGTGTTTATCAATCTGCTGGGGTTCAGCAGCCTTGAATACGGGCTCAACTTCGGGCTGATTGTGTCGATGCTGATCGTCGGCTCCACTTATACCCGGCGTAACATTCAGCGCCTGGGGCCGCAGCGCATTGTGGCGATGGGTGTGACGATGGTGGCGGTGGGCGGGGTGGCAGCCCTGGCGATTTACGGAGTGTTCGGGTTGTCGGTAGTAGGGCTGGATATTCCCATCGCCCTGGTCACGCTCGGCGGCGGCCTGGTGCTGCCCGGTTCCGTTACCGGGGCCGTGATGCCCAATGCGCATCGTGCGGGTTTAGCCGCCGGGCTCATGGGATTTGCACAGATGTTCGGCGCCACGTGCAGCGGGTTGTTGCTGAGCCAGTTACGCGATGGCAGTGCCGCGCCGATGATCGTTATCCAGGCCGGGTTTGCACTGTCGGCACTGGTTGCCTTTCAACTGCTGCGCCAACGCCAGGTTAAAACGCTGTCCTATATATAGAACGATCAGGGCCATTTTTACCGGCTAGTGCTCAAGGGTGAGGCGATTTAAGGTGTACTCACTTTGGAGGTACACCATGAAAAAGCTGATTGGTATCTACACCAGCCCCCGCGCCCACTGGGTCGGCGACGGCTTCCCGGTACGCACGCTGTTTTCCTACGACACCATGGGCAAGCACATCAGCCCATTCCTGTTGCTGGATCACGCAGGTCCAGCCGAATTCACCCCGACTGAACAACGTCGCGGCGTCGGCCAGCACCCGCATCGCGGTTTTGAAACCGTGACCATCGTCTACGACGGCGAAGTCGAGCACCGCGATTCTACCGGTGCCGGCGGCAAAATCGGCCCGGGCGATGTGCAATGGATGACCGCAGCCAAAGGGATCCTGCACGAAGAGTTTCACTCCCAAGACTTCGCCCGTAGTGGCGGCGCACTGGAGATGGTGCAACTGTGGGTCAACCTGCCGGCCAAGGACAAAATGGCGGATGCCGGTTACCAGACCATCGTCGATGGCGACATTCCGGTGCTGCCATTGGCAAACGACGCCGGCCACCTGCGGCTGATCGCCGGGAAATTTGCCGGTACTCAAGGCCCGGCCCGCACCTTCACTCCGATAGACGTATGGGACTTGCGCCTCAACGCCGGTAAAGCGGTCACGCTGGACCTGCACGCCGGGCGTAACACCGCCTTGGTGGTGCTCAGCGGCACGTTGTTGATCAATGGCGAGGAGGTCGCACGCCAGGGGCAATTGGCGCTGTTCGAGCGCGACGGTAAGCAACTGACCCTGGAGTCCAACGACGACGCCAAGGTGCTGCTGCTCAGCGGCGAACCCATCGACGAGCCCATCGTCGGCCACGGTCCGTTCGTGATGAACACCGAGCAGGAGATTCACCAGGCATTTGCCGACTTTCAGTCGGGCAAATTCGGGCAGATGCACGCCTGACGGTTCACCGCAACCTCCTGTGGGAGCTGGCTTGCCTGCGATAGCATCACCCTGGTGTAGCTGATACACCGCGGTATTTGCATCGCAGGCAAGCCAGCTCCTACATTTTGTTTCCAGGTTTCTGATTTCATGCGATCTTCTCGGCATTCGCCCTGGAGTCGCCTGGATGCCCTCATTTATCGCTGATCACCCGATGCTGTGCGCCGTGGCGTTGATCCTGATCGACATCGCCGTGTGGCGCCTTATTTCCGCCAACCTGGCTAACTGGAAACTCGCAGCGCGGCTGGTGATTTTCGCGGTGTTCAGTGCCGTGTTGTTCAACGACGGCATGAACCCCATGCAAGCGGCGCCCTATGCCGATGACACCACCTTGCATCTGGCCGCCACGGCGCTGCAGATCGGCTGGTGGTTGTTCGCCGCGCGCACCCTCACGGTATTGCTCGGCGCGGTGATGATGCAGCGGGTCGGCCATACCGGGCGTTTGTTGCAGGACCTGATGGGCGCAGTGATTTTCCTCATTGCGATCATCGCCGCCATGGCCTACGTGCTCGACCTGCCGGTCAAGGGCGTGCTGGCCACCTCCGGCGCCGTGGCGATCATCGTCGGCCTGGCCTTGCAAAGCACCCTGAGCGATGTGTTTTCCGGGATCGTCCTCAATACCACCAAGCCTTACCAGATCGATGACTGGATCTCCATCGACGGCACCGAAGGCCGTGTCACCGATATCGACTGGCGCGCCACGCGCCTGCAAACCTCCCAGGGCAGCCTGGCGGTGATCCCCAACTCCCTGGCGGCCAAGGCCAAGATCATCAACTTTTCGCGCCCGGCAGACATGTTCGGCCTGGCGGTCAGCCTGCAAGTCAGCCCCCATGCGCGCCCGCAAACCGTGATCGAAGCGCTGGAGCGTGCGATGCAGGGCTGCCGGCCGTTGCTGGCCCAGCCGGCGCCCAGCGTCGCGTTCAAGGCGTCCACCGGCAGTGGCGTGGAATATGAGATCAGCGGCTTTGTGCCGGCCATGGGCCTCAAGCGCGAAACCCGCAACCAGCTTTACGACCTGGCCTACCGGCATTTGCAGGCGGCGGGCGTGGGGCTGTTGTCCGCCACCGAAGGCAGCACGCCGCCTGCGGTGTCTGGCGCCCGCGCCTTGCTGGAGCGCTCGACGATCTTCTCCACCTTGCGCCAGGAAGAAAAAGACACCTTCAGCCAGAACATGACCCTGCACACCTACCGCGCCGGTGAGATGATCCTGGCGGCGGGGGAGGTCAGCGATCACCTGTTCATCATCGAGTCCGGCGTGGTCTCGGTGCTGTTGATCAAGGACGGGCACAAGTTCGAGGCTGGGCGCATGGGCCCTGGTGAGGTGATCGGTGAGTCCGGCATCCTCTCCGACCAGGCGGCGCTGGCGGATTTTTCGGCCAAGACCTACTGCACGCTCTACCGCATCGAAAATGAATACCTCAAGCCGTGCCTGGACGCCCGGCATGATATCGGCGAAGCCATGAAGGCGCTGCTGGACTTCCGCCGCCATGCCGCCCAGGCCCTGACCGAAGACGCGCCCGTGGTACCGGTCAAGAAGGGCTTCATCCAGTGGCTGAGGAACCGCGGTCTGTAGATTGGTCACCTGTTCTTCGCCCGGATTGGCTATTTCTCCAGAACGCTGCGCTGACTACTCTGCGCACCTATCCCAACGTTCTGGAGATTCACCATGCAAACCCGTACCGATTTCTATACCGCCTCCCCGGACGCCATGAAAGCCATGCTCGCTCTGGAAGCGGCGGTGGGCAAACTCTCCATCGAACTGCCACTGCTGGAACTGGTGCGCTTGCGCGTATCGCAGATCAACGGCTGCGCGTTCTGCCTCGACATGCACACCGCCGATGCGCGCAAGGGCGGCGAGACCGAACGGCGCCTGTACACCGTGTCGGCCTGGCGTGAAACGCCATTTTTCACCCCACGTGAACGCGCCGCGCTGGCCTGGGCCGAAAGCCTGACGCTGCTCAGCCACACCCACGCCCCCGACGAAGACTTCAACGCCCTGGCTGCGCAGTTCAGCCCACAGGAGCAAGTCGACCTGAGCGTCGCCATCGCCACCATCAACAGCTGGAACCGCCTGGCGGTGGGCTTTCGCAAGATGCCCAAGTAACGATCGGAGAGTTGCTGCTTTTTGTGGCGAGGGAGCTTGCTCCCGCTCGACAGCGAAGCTGGAGCCGGCTTTTTGGGGGCGCTACGCACCCCAGCGGGAGCAAGCTCCCTCGCCACAGAGTCGGGGGTTCAGAAGTTTACTGAAGCACTCAGGCGCGCCGTCAGCGGTGCGCCCTGGAACAGGTAGTCATCGCCCATATACTCGCCCGCGTCGCGCCAGTAGCGCTTGTCGAACAGGTTATCGACGCTCAGGCGAAACACGGTCTCGTAGCCATCGACCTTGGTGGTGTAGCGGCTGCCGACGTTGACCACCGCGTAGTCGCCCACTTCCACGTTGCCGGTGCGATTGGCAGACTTCTTGGCGCTGTATTGCACGCCGCCCAATACCGCCAGGCCGTTGACCCAGGGCAGGGCGTAGTCGGCGTACACGCTGGCGCGCAGCTTGGGCACGTTGATCGCCTGGTGGCCTTCGTATTCCGGCGTGCCGCTGCCGCTCACCCGCGCTCGGATCGCGGCCACGCTGGTGGTGATCTGCAGACGGTCGGTGGCCCAGCCGTTGGCGGACAGTTCAATGCCGGTGTTTTTTTGCTGGCCCCGCTGCACGTAGTTGAACGTGTCGCCTTCGGGCTTGGCGTACTGGAAAGCCTGGCGCGTCTGGAATACAGCGGCGGCGAAGCTGATACGGCGCCAGTCGTATTTCACCCCGGCTTCGATCTGGCGCGAGACGGTGGGGGCGAGTGTTTCATCGGCATTGTTTGCAAACCACGGCGCGGTGCCGCCCAGGGACAGGCCCTTGCTGTAGCTGGTGTACAGCGAAACGTTGTCCACTGGCTTGTAGATCAACGAGGCCTGGGGCAGGAACACGTACTGTTGGGTGTGGCGCGTCTGGTTGCCGGTGACGCTGTCGAAGGCTTTTTCGTCCAGGCGCACTTCACGGCCGCCGAGGATGGTTTGCCAGTGCTCGTTGAAGCGGATGCGGTCGGTGACGAACAGCCCGTACTGGCGGCTGTCGAGGTTGCGGTGGCTGTCGTTCAACGGCTTGTCGGTCGGGGGAAAGCTCGGCACCTCTTCGTTGATATTGGCGGTGCCGATGAATTCATTGACCGACTTGCGTTTGTCGATCACTCGGCGAAACGCGCTGCTGCCAAAGGTCAGTTCATGGCCGATGCCGGCGGTGTCGAAGAGGCCGGTCATGGCCGCCTGGATTTCATCGTCGCGGCGAGTGTCATCCGGGCTGCGGTAGTCGTAGACGTCGTAGTTGCCTTCGGGGCTGAAGTAGTTCGGCACGCTTACGGAACTGCAACTGGCTGAACCATAGCAACCCCAGGCAAACGAGCTGTAGTCATCAATCACAACCTTGCTACGCGCCGCGCTGACACTGCCTTTCCATTGATCGCTGAAACGGTACTCGAACTTGCCGTTGAGGTTCAGCGAATCAATCCCGACCTGCTTGCCGCCCGTCTGGTGCCCCAACAGCTTCTTCGGTGAAGCACCGTGGGGCACTTCGGTGCCGCCCAGCAGTTGATACCCCGGTACCGAACGCTGTTGCTTGTTCTGGTATTCGGCGTCCAGTTGCAGCACGGCGTCGGGGCTGATGTTCCAGTCAAAGGCCAGGGACACGAAATCGCGCTGGCCGTTGGCGTGTTCCACATAGGCATTGAGGTCTTCATGGGCGACGTTGGCGCGCAGGCCGAACTGCTGCTCGCTGCCAAACCAGCCGCCGACATCGGTGGCGATGTAACCACTGCCACGATCATCGGTGGACACCGTCACCGAGCGCACATCCTGGGGGCGTTTGGTCACGTAATTGATCACCCCGCTGGGCTCGGAAATACCGCTCTGCAAACCGGCCAGGCCCTTGAGCACTTCCACCTGCTGCTTGTTTTCCAGCGCGACGTTCTGCTCGCCGGTGATGGTGCGCCCATTGATCTTGTAGCTGCTGGCCGCGTTCAGCGAAAAGCCACGCACCACGAAATTCTCGTAATAACCGATGGGCGCGTAACTGTCGCCCACCGAGGCATCGTTGCGCAGCACTTCACTGAGCAAGCGTGCCTGCTGGTCCTTGATCAGCGCGGCGTTGATCACGGTGATCGAGGCGGGGGTGTCCAACAGCGGCGCTTCATCAAAGCCGCCCACCGACGCGGTTTCACTGCGGTAGCCCGACTCATCCTGGCCCTGGACCTTTACCGTCGGCAACTCGATCTCGGCGGCCAGGCTGCTGCCGATGCCGCCACTGAGCAACAGGCCGAGGGCGAAACGTGAAGTGACGACGGGGCGAAAACGCAAAACCATGGGTAAAGGCCTTAAAGCGCTGGGCGGGGGGCGCCTAAGCTAGGCATAAGCGCGGCCTTTTACAAGCTTTCGCGCAAGGTTCGCACGGCTAGACAACCCGTCTCAGCTCCGATGCCGATCCTGTTGCGGCTCGACAGCCAGGCGCCGGCTTGCGATAGACAAGGCTCCCCTCATCGTTTCAGGAGATTGTCATGGGTATCGCAGGTAAAGTCGCGCTGGTCACCGGCGCCGGGCAGGGCATAGGCCGGGCTATTGCCATGCGCCTTGCACAGGACGGCGCCGATGTCGCGTTGGTGGACATTGACGGCGCCAAGCTCAACGCCGTGGCCGCCGAAATCGTCGCCACCGGCCGCAAAGCCTCTGTGTTCATCGCTGATGTATCCAGACGCGAACAGGTGACGGCTGCGGTAGAGCATGCCCACCAGACGCTGGGCGGATTCGACATCATCGTCAATAACGCCGGAGTGGCGCAGATCGACTCATTGCTCGATGTCAGCCCGCAGCAGGTCGAGCGCACCCTGGATATCAACGTCAAGGGCGTGCTGTGGGGGATCCAGGCGGCCGCCAACAAATTCAAGGCACTCAAGCACAAGGGCAAAATCATCAATGCTTGTTCAATCGCAGGGCATGAAGGCTTTGCGCTGTTAGGGGTCTACTCGGCGAGCAAATTCGCGGTGCGCGCCTTGACCCAGGCGGCGGCCAAGGAACTGGCGAGCGCGGGGATCACGGTAAACGCCTATTGCCCCGGTGTGGTGGGCACCGATATGTGGGTTGAGATCGACAAGCGCATGGCCGAGATTACCGGGGCGCAGGTGGGGGCAACCTACAAGCAGTACGTGGATGGGATTGCCTTGGGCCGTGCGCAAACGCCGGAGGATGTGGCGGGGTTTGTGGCATTTCTGGCAGGCCCGGACGCAGACTATATGACCGGGCAGGCGCCGTTGATCGACGGTGGCCTGGTCTACCGCTGACAGCGTGGTCGACTCGCCTGCGTGGGAGTCGATCCCTTGTATCAGTGGGTTTTGCCGGGCATATCAATACCCAGTTGGTTCACGCGTCGGTACAGGGTTGCCCTTGAAATCCCCAGGGCCTGTGCCGCAGGCGAGGGTTTCCAGCGATGGCGAATCAACGCATCCAGAACCATTTGACGCTCGGGGCTGGCGCTCTGTTCGGCCAGCCCTTGAGGCTGCTCGCCCCGGATATCAATCGGCAAATCCCCCACTTGCAGCGTAGTGCCTTCGCACACCGCACAGGCGTACGCCAGCACATGCCGCAGTTGCCGCACATTGCCCGGCCACGCATAACCCAGCAGCAATTGCAGTGCGGCCTGGCCGATGCCCAACGACACGCCACTGTTACGCGCCTCTTGCTCCAACAGCCGATTGATCAGGGCCACCTTATCGGTGCGTTCGCGCAACGGTGGCAGGCAGAAACGCGCACAACCCAGGCGAAAGTACAGGTCTTCACGGAATCGGCCCGCGCTGACCAGCGCCGCCAAATCGCGGTGGCTGGCGCAGATCACCTGAATGTTCACCACGCGGGTTTTCGCTGCGCCCAACGGCGCGACTTCACCCTCGGCCAGCACCCGCAGCAACCGTGTCTGCAACGCCAGCGGCATATCGCCGATTTCGTCGAGGAACAACGTACCGCCGTCGGCTTTCAGTAGCAGCCCGCTCATGCCTTTGCTGGACGCTCCGGTGAAGGCGCCGGGCGAATAGCCGAACAGCTCGCTTTCAATCAGGCTTTCGGGAATCGCCGCGCAGTTCACCGCCACAAACGGCCCGTCCCGGCGCGTGCTGTGCTCATGCAACTGGCGGGCGAAGACTTCTTTGCCGACGCCGGTTTCACCTTGCACCAGCACGGGCAGGTTGCGGTCCTTGACCCGCGCAGCCAAGCGCAGGTGCTCCTGGATCCGCGGGTCGACTTGAGTCTCTGGCAGCGCCCGAACCGAGGGGCGTCGGGGTGCATTGACCCTCACGTGTACCGCGTCGGGCTTGCCCAGCCAGTGCAACTGCCGGGTTGACTGATCAGTGGCTGCACGCAATGCATCCACATCGAACACTTCGCCGATATGCTCAGGCAGCTGGCCAAAGCGCAAGCGCAGGGCTTGACGCGCCTTGCTGTTCAAGGCGTGCAGACGTCCGTCCTGGTCCCAGGCCAGCAGCAGGTCGGGTTGGCTGTCGACAAAGCCTGGAGTGCTATGGGCTTGTAATACCCAGTGCTGCCGGGCGCTGTGCATGAAAAAAGCGTTTTCGATGGCCTGGGCGCTCTGCGCCACCATCTGCCGTATCAGGTGCTGGCTGCCGCGGTCATCCGGCGACTTGAGCGCCGAGACATCCAGCACACCCAACAGGTGGCCCTGCGGGTCGAAGATGGGCGCAGCCGAACACGTCAGGCCGATAAACGCTGCGCGAAAGTGATCACGCTTGTGCACCGTCACCGCTGTTTTACTGGTCAGCACCGTGGCCACGCCGCAGGTGCCTTCCTCGGCTTCCGACCAGCAGGTGCCCAGGTAAAGGCCGGCCTTGCGGCAGTCGGTGCGAATGCTCGCATCGACACGGTGATCGATGGTCTGGCCCTGGGCGTCGGTGAGCATCACGCAGTAGTCGGCATGGCGCACGCGATGGTGCAACTGTGCGACTTCTTCGCCGGCGATGCGCATGAACAGCTCGGCGCGCTCGCGGCATTCCTTGAGCAAGGGTTCGCTGAGGATACGTGGACCTTGCAGGGAGCCGGGGTCCAGGCGGTGTTGCTCCATGGACCGCCGCCACGAATCGAAGATCAGCGACGGCACGGGCGCCTGGGGCAGGCGCTCGGCATTGCGGACCACGCGACTGACACAGTCGACATGCTCCCTGGAGTTCATGGCGAGCATAAAGCCTCCGGTTCTCAAGCTTTGTTGTTATGCGCGTCATTAAGCGCGCATGTGCGCCGACGGACAAGGGCACCCTGACCAACGCCTGCATTGAGACGCTGCGTCTCATGCCGCTGAGACTCAAGGGTCGAACTGCGTGGTTGCGTCTCACATTTAGTCGACCACTTGCCTGGGCATCGCTGTGTGGCACGGCTCTGGATCAAGGCTTTGCCAGGTTTTCTCGACGGTTGGCACAAGCTGTGCTGAACAGCTTGGCACTGGCCGCAGCCAGTTTTTTGTGCGTCGAGACAACCTGGAGAACAACAAGATGTCCACCCACCTGTGCACCGATCAGTTACTGCATGCCTACACCGTGATGCGCACCATCCGCGATTTCGAAGAACGCCTGCATGTGGAGTTCGCCACCGGCGAGATCCCCGGTTTCGTTCACCTGTATGCCGGTCAGGAAGCCTGCGCCGCTGGCGTCATGGCGCACCTCAATGACGATGATTGCATCGCGTCCAACCACCGCGGCCACGGACACTGCATCGCCAAGGGCGTCGACGTGTTCGGCATGATGGCCGAAATCTATGGCAAGAAAACCGGCGTGTGCGGCGGCAAGGGCGGCTCCATGCACATCGCCGACCAAGAGAAAGGCATGCTCGGCGCCAACGGCATTGTCGGTGCCGGCGCACCGTTGGCCGCGGGGGCGGCGCTGGCTGCCAAGCTCAAGGGGTGCCAGGGCGTGGCAGTGGCATTTTTTGGCGACGGTGGCTCCAACGAAGGTGCCGTGTTCGAAGCGATGAACCTGGCGTCGATCATGCAGCTGCCGTGTCTGTTTGTCGCCGAAAACAACGGTTATGCCGAGGCCACTGGCGCCGGTTGGTCGGTGGCCTGCAAAGACATCGCCGAGCGCGCCGCCGGGTTTGGTATGCCGGGGGTGATCGTCGACGGCAATGATTTTTTCGCGGTGCATGAAGCGCTCGGCGTTGCTGTGGAGCGGGCGCGCCAAGGCGACGGGCCAACGCTGGTCGAGGTCAAGCTCAGCCGTTTCTATGGGCACTTCGAGGGCGATGCGCAAACCTATCGCGGCGCTGACGAAGTGAAAAACCTGCGTGAAAACGCCGATTGCCTGGCCTTGTTCCGTCAGCGCTGCCATGCCGAAGGCTGGCTGGATGCAGCGCAGTTCGAGCGCATCGACGGTGAAGTGGCGCAATTGATCGAAGACGCCGTACGCCTGGCCAAAACCGATCCCAAGCCCCAGGCCGCCGACCTGCTAAGCGACGTTTACGTGGCCTACCGCTGATACCAACCCTATAAAAACAAGACGTGGAGAGAATCTAATGGCTCGTAAAATCAGCTATCAGCAGGCGATCAATGAGGCCTTGGCTCAAGAGATGGGCCGTGACCAGAGCGTATTCATCATCGGTCAGGATGTGGCCGGTGGCACCGGTTCCCCCGGTGAGCAGGACGCATGGGGCGGCGTGCTCGGCGTGACCAAGGGCTTGCACCCGCAATTTCCCGGGCGCGTGCTGGACGCACCGTTGTCTGAGGTCGGCTACGTGGGCATGGCGGTGGGCGCCGCTACCCGTGGCATGCGCCCAGTGTGCGAATTGATGTTCGTCGACTTCATCGGCTGCTGCCTGGACCAGTTGCTCAACCAGGCTGCCAAGTTCCGCTATATGTTCGGTGGCAAAACCACTACACCGCTGGTGATCCGTGCCATGTACGGCGCCGGTTTGCGGGCGGCTGCCCAGCATTCGCAAATGCTCACCTCCATGTGGACGCATATCCCCGGCCTCAAGGTGGTATGCCCGGCCACGCCCTACGACGCCAAGGGCATGTTGATCCAGGCAATCCGCGACAATGACCCGGTGATTTTCCTGGAGCACAAAATGCTCTACGGCATGCAGGGCGACGTACCGCAAGAGCTGTACACGGTCCCGTTTGGCGAAGCCAACTTTGTGCGTGAGGGCAAGGATGTGACGCTGGTGACCTACGGCCGCATGCTGCATATCGCCCTGGAGGCTGCGGCCAACCTGGCGCGTCAAGGCATTGATTGTGAAGTGCTGGACCTGCGCACCACCAGCCCGCTGGATGAAGACAGCATCCTTGAAAGCGTCGAGAAAACCGGGCGCCTGGTGGTGATCGACGAATCCAACCCGCGCTGCTCGGTCGCCACCGACATCAGTGCCCTGGTGGCCCAGCGGGGGTTCGCTTTCCTGCGCGCTCCCATCGAGATGGTCACCGCGCCGCACACCCCGGTGCCGTTTTCCGATGCTCTGGAAGACCTGTACATCCCCAACGCCGCGAAGATCGAGGCCGCCGTGATGAAGATCGCCGACAAGAGGACTTCCGCATGATTCATACCCTGACCATGCCCAAATGGGGCCTGTCGATGACCGAGGGTCGCATCGATGTCTGGCTCAAACAACCCGGCGACCGAGTGGAAAAGGGCGAGGAAGTGCTGGACGTGGAGACCGACAAGATCTCCAGCAGTGTCGAGGCGCCTTTTAGCGGCGTGCTGCGTCGGGTACTGGCGCTCAGTGATGAAACCCTGCCGGTGGGCGCTCTACTGGGAATTGTGGTGGAGGGCGAGGCGACAGAGGCTCAGATCGATAGCGTGATCGAAAGCTTCAACGCCGGGTTCGTCTCCAGTGCCGCCGAAGCCGAAGAGGCCGGCCCCAGCGCACAAAAAGTCGAGGTAGGCGGGCGCTTGCTGCGTTATCTGGACATGGGCGAGGGCGGCACGCCGCTGGTGTTGGTGCACGGCTTCGGGGGCGATCTGAACAACTGGCTGTTCAATCAACCGGCCCTGGCCGCCGAACGCCGGGTGATTGCCCTGGACCTGCCGGGGCACGGGGAGTCGGGCAAGTCTCTGCAAACGGGAGACGCTGCCGAACTCAGTCACGCCGTACTGGCATTGCTCGACCACCTGACGCTCGACCGTGTGCATTTGGCCGGCCACTCCATGGGTGGGCTGGTGACCCTCACCGTCGCCAGCCTGGCGCCTGCACGTATCGCCTCCATCACCTTGATCGCCAGCGCCGGTCTGGGTGCCGATATCAACGGCGATTACCTGCGAGGTTTTGTCGAAGCCAACAACCGTAACGCGCTCAAGCCGCCATTGACTCAACTGTTCAGTAACCCTGCGCTGGTGACGCGGCAGATGCTGGAGGACATGCTCAAATTCAAGCGCCTGGAAGGGGTGGATCAAGCGTTGCGCCAGCTCGATCACAGGCTGTTCGATGGCGGGCGGCAGATGCTGGATCTTCGCAGCGAGGTGGGCCGCCAGCCGAGCCTGGTGATCTGGGGCAGTGACGACGCGATCATCCCGGCAAGTCACGCCCAAGGGCTGCAGGCTCAGGTGCATGTATTGCCGGGGCAGGGGCATATGGTGCAGCTGGAGGCGGCGGAGCAGGTCAATCAACTGATCTCCACTTTTTTGAACGCGCAGCCCTGATTGAGGTTTAAGGGAGGGACGGTTTGGCCTGTCCCTCCCACAAGGTCAAGCGTGTTTTTTCAGCTGGAGCGTTTCAGGGTTTCGCTGGGCAGCTCCTGAAAAAGCGCCCGGTAGCTGTTTGAAAACCGCCCCAAATGCCAGAACGACCAATTCATCGCGACCTCGGCGACCGTGGTGTCGGTCGTGCTCAGCAACTCACGCCGCGCCCCGTTCAACCGACGCAACCTTAACCACTGCGCCGGGCTCATCCCCGTGTAGGTCTTGAACCCTTGCTGCAATTGGCGCAACGGCACACCCGCAATCTGCGCCAGTTCCAACAGGTTGGCGGTTTCATCCGGTGCATCCGCCGCCCATTCGCCGATGCGCGCCATCAATTGGCGTTCTTCATTGCGCTTTTGCAATGAACTGCCGTCCAGGCACACGCAGGCGTTATCGAGGATAAACAGGCAGTCGTCGAGCAGTTGCTGGGTGAGGGCATCGCGGCTGATGGGGTCGGTCAGTGCCGACAGGCGCGTAAGGGTGCCGCTCAGCCAGCGAGTGAACAGCGCATTTTGCCGACAGGTCAGCGGTGCCATGAACAAACCTTCGAGTTTGGCTATATCCAGGCCCTGGCGCTGGACGAACTGCGGGCCGAACACCACTGCCACTTCGCGGTAGTTTACCGGGGTGATCCAGGTGTTGCGGCTTTCGCCATTGAGCAGGTACAGCGCGTTGTCACTGGCGTCGAAACAAAACGCCAGGGCGCCGGCAGGTGCGTTGAAATGCTGCTCCACCCGGGTGTTCATGCACTCTTCGTACACCTGCACCCCGTGCAGGTCGAGGTAGCGCACCCGCCCGGCAAAATGCCCGGGGGACATCTGCTGGTACTGCTGCACCCAGCCGGGTGTCGCACTGCATTGGGCGGCCACATCGCCGGTGGCGAAGGCCTGTACGCGCAAAGCGGTTGCCTGTGTCATGGTGATCCGTGCGCACTCTATTGGTGCGTTGTGCCGCGTGCAAAGTGGATAGATGCCGTTTCAAGGCTGGGCCAAGATAGACCTCAATGCGCTGGGAGTACAAGCCGGCGTCGCATCCCACCCAAGACGAGGTCCTTATGAACGCCCCCTTCGATCAGCTGTCCACGTGGCTGAAAGAACACAAGATTACCGAAGTCGAATGCGTGATCAGTGACTTGACTGGCATCGCACGCGGCAAGATTGCACCCACCAACAAGTTCCTGCATGAGCGAGGCATGCGCCTGCCGGAAAGTGTGTTGCTGCAAACGGTAACCGGGGACTTTGTCGACGACGATATCTATTACGACCTGCTGGACCCGGCCGATATCGACATGATTTGCCGCCCGGTCGCCAACGCCACTTACGTAGTGCCGTGGGCCATCGAGCCCACCGCCATCGTGATCCACGACACCTTCGACAAGCAGGGCAACCCCATCGAACTGTCGCCTCGCAATGTGTTGAAGAAAGTCCTGCAGCTCTACACCGACCAAGGCTGGCAGCCGATTGTCGCGCCGGAAATGGAGTTCTACCTGACCCAGCGCTGCGAAGATCCGGACCTTCCGTTGAAAACTCCCATCGGCCGCTCGGGCCGCGCCGAAACCGGGCGCCAGTCGTTTTCCATTGATGCCGCCAACGAATTCGACCCGCTGTTCGAAGATGTCTATGACTGGTGCGAAGCCCAGGGCCTGGACCTGGATACGCTGATCCACGAAGACGGCCCCGCGCAGATGGAAATCAACTTCCGTCATGGCGACGCCCTGAACCTGGCCGACCAGATCACGGTGTTCAAGCGCACCTTGCGCGAGGCCGCCCTCAAGCACAACGTGGCCGCCACCTTCATGGCCAAGCCAGTGGCCGACGAACCGGGCAGCGCCATGCATTTGCACCAGAGCGTGGTGGAGATTGCCACCGGCAAACCGGTGTTCGTCGATGCCGACGGCAACATGAGCCCGTTGTTCCTGCATCACATCGGCGGCTTGCAGAAGTACATCCCCAAGCTGTTGCCGATGTTCGCGCCCAATGTGAACTCGTTCCGCCGCTTCCTGCCCGATACCTCGGCGCCGGTCAACGTCGAATGGGGCGAAGAGAACCGCACCGTCGGCTTGCGCGTGCCCACTTCCAGCCCGGAGGCGATGCGCGTGGAAAACCGCCTGCCGGGCGCCGATGCCAATCCTTACCTGGCGATTGCTGCCAGCTTGTTGTGTGGCTACCTGGGCATGATCGAGCACATCGAACCCAGTGCCCCAGTGGAAGGCCGCGCCTATGAACGCCGCAACCTGCGCCTGCCGTTCACCCTCGAAGATGCGCTGGCGCGCATGGAGGATTGCGACACGGTCAAGCAGTACCTGGGGGAGAAGTTCGTGCGCGGCTATGTCGCGGTCAAGCGTGCCGAGCATGAGAATTTCAAGCGGGTGATCAGTTCCTGGGAGCGTGAGTTCCTGCTGTTGAGCGTCTGAAAACAAGCATAAGAGGGGTGACGATATGCGTCTTGTGAACAAGCTTCTTCCACTGGCCCTGGTCGCGGCGTTCAGCAGTGCCGGCCAGGCGGCGCCGACGGTGAGTGTCTACAACTGGACCGATTACATTGGCGAGACCACCTTGGCGGATTTCCAGGCCAAGACCGGCATCAAGGTGATCTACGATGTGTTCGACTCCAACGAAACCCTGGAGGGCAAGTTGCTGGCCGGGCGCACCGGGTATGACGTGGTGGTGCCGTCCAACCACTTCCTGGCGCGCCAGGTGAAGGCCGGCGCGTTCCTCAAGCTTGACCGCGCGCAGTTGCCCAACTTCAAGAACCTGGACCCCAAGCTGCTGAAGTTACTGGAACAGAACGACCCCGGTAATGCGCACTCGGTGCCGTACCTGTGGGGCACCAATGGCATTGGCTACAACGTCGACAAGGTCAAGCAAGTGCTGGGCATCGACCGCATCGATTCGTGGGCCGTGCTGTTTGAACCGGAAAATATCAAGAAGCTGCATGAGTGCGGCGTGGCCTTCCTCGATTCAGCGGATGAGCTGTTCCCGGCGATCCTCAACTACATGGGCAAGGACCCACGCAGCGAGAATGCCGAGGACTACAAGCAGGCCGAAGCCAAGCTGCTGACGCTGCGGCCGTACATCACTTATTTCCACTCTTCCAAGTACATCTCGGACCTGGCCAACGGCAATATCTGCGTGGCCTTCGGTTATTCCGGCGATGTGTTCCAGGCCGCCAACCGCGCCAAGGAAGCCAAGAACGGGGTGAACATTGCGTACTCGATCCCCAAGGAAGGCTCTAACCTGTGGTTCGACCTGTTGGCGATTCCGGCCGATGCGAGCAACCCTAAAGAAGCCCATGCGTTCATCAACGACCTGCTTGAGCCTGAGGTGATTGCCAAGGTCAGCACCTCGGTGGGCTATGCCAACGCCAACCCGGCCGCCAAGCCGTTCATGCCTGCGGAGCTGGTGAACAATCCTGAGGTGTACCCGCCCCAGGACGTACTCGACAAACTCTATATCTCCACCACGCCTACGCCGGCGACCATGCGCGTGATGACCCGCGCCTGGAGCAAAGTGAAGTCCAACCGATGATGCAGTCCAATGAACATGCCCCGTCCTATTACCGCGCTTCGGCGAATGCCATGGTGCAGCGGCCCGCACTTGAGGCAGACCTGAGCGCCGATGTGTGTGTGATCGGCGGCGGTTTCACCGGGGTCAACACCGCCATTGAACTGGCCCAGCGCGGGCTTTCGGTGGTGCTGCTGGAAGCGCGCTGCATCGGTTGGGGCGCCAGCGGGCGCAACGGTGGGCAATTGATCCGTGGCATTGGCCATGATGTCTCCGGGTTTGCCAAATACGTGGGCGAGGAGGGCGTGCGCTATATGGAGCGGGCCGGTATCGACTCGGTCGCCCTGGTGGGCCAGCGCATTGCCGAGCACGGCATCGACTGTGACCTGCGCTGGGGCTTTTGCGAACTCGCCAATACTTCGGCGCAGTTCGCGGCGTTCAAGGGCGAACAGGCGCACCTGGCGGCCGTGGGGTATGCCCATGAAACGCGGCTGGTCGGCCCACAAGACATGGCACAGGTGGTGGGCTCTGCTATGTATGCCGGCGGCCTGGTCGACATGGGTTCCGGGCATCTGCACCCGCTCAACCTGATATTGGGTGAAGCGCAGGCGGCCGAGGCCCTCGGGGTGCGTATCTTTGAGCACAGCCCGGTGCTGGAACTGATCCATGGCGAAACGGTGCGGGTGCGCTGCACAGGCGGCAGCGTGCGCGCAGCCAACCTGGTGCTGGCATGCAATGCCCATCTTGAAGAGCTGGAGCCGCGCTTGAGCGGCAAGGTACTGCCGGCGGGCAGCTACATCATCGCCACCGAGCCTCTGCCTGAGCCCGTGGCCCAGCAGTTGATCCCACAGAACCTGGCGCTGTGCGACCAGAAAGTCGGCCTGGATTACTACCGGCTGACCGCCGACCGGCGTCTGTTGTTCGGTGGCGCCTGCCACTACTCGGGGCGCGACCCCCAGGACATCGCCGCGTACATGCGCCCGAAAATGCTCAAGGTGTTCCCGCAGTTGGCCAACACGGCTATCGAATTCCAGTGGGGCGGCAAGATTGGCATCACCGCCAACCGTTTTCCCCAGGTCGGGCGCCTCAAGCAGTACCCCAACGTGTTCTATGCCCAAGGCTATTCCGGTCACGGCTTGAACGTGACGCACTGGTGCGCACGGTTGCTGGCCGAAGGGATACACGCGGGTGAAAGCCAGGGCCTGGATATTTTCAGCCAGGTGCCGCACATGACCTTTCCCGGTGGCAAGGCGCTGCGCTCGCCGCTGCTGGCGTTGGGGATGTTGTGGTATCGGTTGCGCGAAGCACTCTGAGATCCAATGTGGGAGCGGGCTTGCTCGCGAAGGCGGTGTGTCAGTCACTGAACCTTCAACTGAACCACCGCTATCGCAGGCAAGCCCGCACACATTGGCCATGCATTGCCCACGGAATCAGCGCCCGGCACCAATCCCCTGTAGGAGCGAGCTTGCTCGCGAAAAACGTCAACGATAACGTGCGCATCCAGAATAAACGCGGCGCCTGTGAGTTCTTCGCGAGCAAGCTCGCTCCTACAAAAAGCCATTAGCGCTTGCTCGAAGGCGGTTGTTAGCTGAACCACCGCCAGCTCCCACACTGGTTCTGCGTTGCCCACAAAATCATCACCCGGCATAGACACCCTGTGGGGCGTCAGTCAGATAGCCTCAGGTTCGGTCAGCACTTTGCGAAAGGTTTCCACCAACGGCCTCAAGTTGACGCGGTGCCAGGCCGCCCACAGCGGTGTGGTGTAGGCCAGCCACGGCAGTTCGCGCAATACCACGCCCGGTGGAGCGTTGCGGCTCAGGCCCTTTTGCACCATCGCCACCCCTAGCCCCGACGCGACCAGGCCCAATGCAGTAAAGGGCTCGCTGGCTTCCATAGGAATCTGCGGGGTGAAACCGGCACGGATACAGGCGGCGACGAAATCATCGGCCGGGTTGGCGCCAGGTTTGCGCTGCACGCCGATCCATTGTTGGTCGGCCAGGTGCTCGGGTAACAGTTCATGTTGTTGAACCAGCGGATGCTGTTCGGGCAGGGCCAGCAGCATCGGGTCATCGAGGACTTGCCAGGCGGTCAGGTCCGGGTCGTCGGCGGCAGGTGGTTCGCCCACCAGGGCGATGTCCAGGCTGCGTTGGCGCAAACCTTCGAGTTGTTCCAGGGAGGGCAGGTTATACAGCTTGATATGCACGGCGGGCCTATCGTCGCGCAGTATGCGCAAGGCATTGGGCAGGACACCGGCGTGCATGGCGTTTTCGATATAACCGATGCACAAACCGCCTTCTTCGCCGCGGCCCAGGCGCTTGCCCAGGGACTCCAGGCGGTTGGCGTGGGTCAGCAGGGCCTTGGTTTCGGCCAGGAACGTCTGGCCGTCGCGGGTCAGGCGGATGCGCTGCTGGCTGCGCTCGAACAGGGTCAGGCCCAGGCGTTCCTCGAGCTGGGCGATCTGCCGACTCAGGGGCGATTGGGAAATGTGCAAGCGCTCGGCGGCGCGGCCGACGTGTTCTTCTTCGGCTACCACTTCGAAGTAGCGCAACTGGCGTAGATCAATCATGTAAGACCTGCAAGGACACAAGTTGGTCGCAGTATGTCTTGGACGGTCTGATCAGTGCAATCTAGCATCTGCTCAACGGTCACAGCGACCTCGCACCGATTGAGGAACCACCATGAGCTTGAAAGACACACTGCCCGGCGTACTGGGCTTTGGCACCGCCCCCTTGGGCAATATGTTTCGCGCTATCCCCGAAGAAGAAGCCCAGGCCACCGTCGAGGCCGCCTGGAGCCAGGGCGTGCGTTACTTCGATACCGCGCCGTTCTACGGCGCGGGCCTGTCGGAAATCCGCTTGGGCCAGGCCCTGTCCAACTATCACCGCGATGACTACGTGCTCAGCACCAAGGTCGGCCGGGTGATTCTCGATGAAGTCGAAGAAACCGCCCGTGACCTTGGGGAAAAAAGCGGCGTATTCGAACACGGCCGCCCGAATAAAATACTCAATGACTACAGTGCCGACGCCACGCTGCGCTCCATTGAAGACAGCCTGACACGCCTGCAAACCGATCGCCTGGACATCGTATGGGTTCACGACATCGCCCAGGATTTTTACGGCGACCAATGGCTGGAATACTTCAACCAGGCCCGCACTGGCGCCTTCAAAGTACTCACCCGTTTGCGCGAGCAAGGTGTGATCAAGGCGTGGGGGCTGGGCGTCAATCGTGTCGAGCCCTGCGAATTGACCCTGGACCTGACCGAGGCCCAGCCTGATGGTTTTCTGCTGGCGGGGCGCTATACGCTGCTGGACCACGACCGCGCCTTGCAGCGCCTGATGGACGCGGCCCACGCCCAGCAGGTGGAGATCGTCGTCGGTGGCCCGTACAGCTCCGGCATCCTCGCTGGCGGTGCGCATTTTGAATACCAGCAAGCCAGCCCGGCGATTATTGCCAAGGTCGAGCAGATCAAGGCAATTGCCCAGACGTTTGGCGTCAGTATCAAGGCCGCTGCGCTACAGTTCTCACTGGCGCATCCGGCGGTGGCGGCGGTGATTCCCGGTGCCAGTCGTCCGGGGCGGATTGCCGAAGACGTCGCGGCGTTGTCTGAGCAGATTCCAGCAGCCTTCTGGCAAGCGTTGCGCGAGGCCCGCTTGATCTCGGACCGTGCACCTTTGCCTCTCTCACGTTAAGGAGCTTGAGCATGAAGATTGATGTAAGCGGCAAAGTGGCTATTGTCAGCGGCAGCACCGCCGGTATCGGCCTGGGCATCAGCCAGGCCCTGGCGCAATCCGGCGCCACGGTGGTGGTGATCGGGCGTGATACAGGCAAGGTGGACGACGCCTTGGCGAGCATTCGCCAGGCGGTTCCCGCTGCTCAACTGCGTGGTTTAGTGGCCGACCTCGGGACCGTTGAAGGCGCACAGAAACTCTTCGCCGCCGAACCCCGCGCCGACATTCTGGTCAACAACCTGGGCATCTTCGACGCGGTGGATTTCTTCGACGCGCCAGACAGTGAGTGGGCGCGCTTCTATGAGGTCAATGTGATCTCCGGCGTGCGCCTGGCGCGGCATTATGTGCCGGGTATGGTCGAGCAGGGCTGGGGTCGGGTGATCTTCGTGTCGTCGGAGTCCGGCGTGGCGACGCCGGCTGACATGATCAACTACGGAGTGACCAAAAGCGCCAACCTGGCGGTGTCCCACGGCCTGGCCAAGCGCCTGGCGGGTACTGGGGTGACGGTGAATGCTATCTTGCCGGGGCCGACCTTTACCGATGGCCTGGAACACATGCTCAAGGACGCCACGGCCGAATCCGGGCGCAGTGCCCGAGACGAAGCAGATGTGTTTGTGCGCCATGCGCGGCCCACCTCGATCATCCAGCGTGCGGCCAATGTGGATGAAGTGGCGAACCTGGTGGCGTACATTGCTTCACCGCTGTCTTCGGCGACGACCGGTGCCGCGCTGCGGGTCGACGGTGGCGTTGTCGACAGCATGGCAATCTGATTTTTCCTGACTGGAGTATTGATTGTGGCAACAGCTTCTTCTGTGATTGAAATTGCGGTATCGGCCGACCAGGTCTGGCAACTGATTGGCGGCTTCAACAGCCTGCCCGACTGGCTGCCTTTGATTGCCAAGAGCGAGCCGAGCGAGGGTGGTCGTGTGCGTCACCTGACCGCCGCTGACGGCGGCACGATTGTCGAGCGCTTGCAGACTTTCGACAACGTGGCGCGCACCTACAGCTACACCATTGAAGCGTCGCCGTTTCCGGTGAGTGCTTACCTGTCGACCTTGCAGGTGGAAGCGTTGACGGACACCTCGGCGAAAGTGACCTGGTCCGGCGTGTTCACGCCGGCAGCGGGTACCACCGATGCGCAAGTCGAGGAATTGTTTGCCGGTATTTACGAAGGCGGGCTTGAGGCGCTGCGCGGTAACTTCTAAAGATTGTGGCGAGGGAGCTTGCTCCCGCTGGACTGCGTAGCAGTCCCACAAAAAACGGGGGCGGTTCGCGCCCCCGCGGGGGCAAGCTCCCCCGCCCCCCGGGGGG
>NZ_WKFA01000066.1:0-28503 GCF_021605325.1 Pseudomonas sp. PA-7-1E | reverse complement strand
AGGGAGCTTGCTCCCGCTGGGGCGCGAAGCGGCCCCCAAAATGGGACTGCTACGCAGTCCAGCGGGAGCAAGCTCCCTCGCCACAAGTCACTGGTTGTCTGCTCTAGCTCTTAACTGACTGGCATTAGGCACCAGGCCGGGTTTATTTTTTCAAACGTCGATCAATGCAATATCTGGCTCAAGAACAATTTGGTCCGCTCATTCTGCGGGTTATCAAAGAAGTCATTCGGCGCCGCCTGCTCGACGATCTCGCCCTTGTCCATGAAGATCACGCGATTGGCCACTGTGCGGGCAAAGCCCATTTCGTGGGTCACGCACAACATGGTCATGCCGTCTTCGGCCAGGCCGATCATGGTGTCCAGTACCTCTTTGACCATCTCCGGGTCCAGCGCCGATGTCGGCTCGTCGAACAACATGATTTTGGGCTTCATGCACAGCGCGCGGGCAATCGCCACACGCTGTTGCTGACCACCTGAAAGCTGCCCGGGAAACTTGTGGGCCTGCTCCGGAATGCGCACACGCTCCAGGTAGTGCATGGCGATTTCCTCGGCCTTGCGCTTGGGCATCTTGCGCACCCACATGGGCGCCAGCGTGCAGTTTTGCAGGATGGTCAAATGCGGGAACAGATTGAAGTGCTGGAACACCATACCGACTTCGCGGCGGATCGCTTCGATCTGCTTGAGGTCGTTGGTCAGCTCCACCCCATCGACCACAATGCGGCCTTGCTGGTGCTCTTCCAGGCGGTTGAGGCAGCGGATGGTGGTGGACTTGCCCGAGCCCGATGGGCCGCACAGCACGATACGCTCGCCCTGCTTGACGTTGAGGTTGATGTCTTTCAACACGTGGAACTGGCCGTACCACTTGTTGACGCCCTGCATCTGGATAATGCCTTCAGGGCTCACAGGCTGTTTGATTGCTTCGCTCATCAAAAAACTCCTAACGCTTGTGGCCAGTGTCGAGCTTGCGTTCCAGATGCATGGAATAGCGCGACATACCAAAACAGAAAATCCAGAACACCAGGGCGGCGAACACATAGCCTTCGGTGGCCATGCCCAGCCATTTGGGGTCGGCGGCGGCTTGCTTGACGCTGTTGAGCAGGTCGAACAGGCCGATGATGATCACAAGGCTGGTGTCCTTGAACAGGGCAATGAAGGTGTTGACGATCCCAGGGATCACCATCTTCAAGGCTTGCGGCAGGATCACCAGGCCCATGCTGCGCCAGTAGCCCAGACCCATCGCCGCAGCGGCTTCGTATTGGCCCTTGGGAATCGCCTGCAAACCACCGCGCACCACTTCGGCCACATAGGCCGACTGGAACAGGATCACACCGATCAGCGCCCGCAGCAGCTTGTCGAAGTTCATGCCTTCAGGCAGGAACAGCGGCAGCATCACCGAAGACATGAACAGCACGGTGATCAACGGCACGCCGCGCCAGAACTCGATGAAGGTCACGCAGACCACCCGAATGGCCGGCATGTTCGAACGCCGCCCCAGCGCCAGCACAATGCCCAGCGGCAAGGCGCCGGCGATGCCCACCGTGGCGATCACCAGGGTCAGCATCAAGCCGCCCCATTGGCTGGTCGCCACGTTGCTCAGCCCGAACACGCCGCCATGCAGCAAGCAGTAGGCAATGATCGGGTACAGCACCAAAAAGCCCAGGCCATAGATCGCCTTGCGTGGGAAACGCGAGATGAACAACGGCGCCACGCCCACGATGGCCAGCCACACCGTCATGTCCACGCGCCAGCGCAGGTCGACGGGGTAATAGCCATACATGAACTGCCCGAAGCGCTGTTGGATAAATACCCAACAGGCGCCCTCCTTGGTGCAGTCGGCGCGGGTGGTGCCCACCCAGTTGGCATCGAGGATGGCCCAGTGCAGGATCGGTGGCACCACCAGGTACACCAGGTAGATCGCCAGCAGGGTCAGCAGTGTATTGAGCCAGCTCGAGAACAAGTTGGCGCGCATCCAGGCCACCGGCCCGAAGACTTTGCTCGGCGGCGGCATATCAGGTTTGAACGTATGCGTAGTCATGGGTGTGTCCTCACCGCTCGATCAGCGCAATGCGCTTGTTGTACCAGTTCATCAGCAGAGAAATGCTGATGCTGATCGCCAGGTACACGCTCATGGTGATGGCAATGACTTCAATGGCTTGGCCGGTCTGGTTGAGCACCGTGCCGGCAAACAGCGAAACCATTTCCGGATAACCGATACCGGCGGCCAACGACGAGTTTTTCGCCAGGTTCAGGTATTGGCTGGTCAGCGGCGGAATGATCACGCGCAACGCTTGCGGGATGATGACCTTGCGCAGCGTCGGCCCCGGGCGCAGGCCCAGTGAACGTGCCGCTTCGGTCTGGCCATGGCTGACGGACTTGATGCCCGAGCGCACGATCTCGGCAATAAATGCCGCCGTGTACACCGTCAGCGCCAAGGTCAACGCCAACAGCTCTGGGATCAGTACCCAGCCACCGACAAAGTTGAAGCCCGCAAGCTTGGGCATTTCCCAATGCAATGGCGTACCGAAGATCAACACGCATAACGCCGGGATCACCACCAGCAGCGCCAGGCCCGCCCAGAATTTATGGAAAGGAACCCCCGTCGCTTCAAAGCGCTTGTTGGCCCAGCGGGTCATCAGCACGATGGCAACGATAGCGACCACCAGGCTGGTGACAAACGGCCAGAACCCGTCGGACGCCAGCGCTGCCGGCATGTTCAAGCCACGGCTGCTGACAAAGAAGGTGTCACCGAAGTTATGGCTGTTGCGCGGCCCTGGCATGGTCAGGAACACCGCGAAGTACCAGAACAGGATTTGCAACAGCGGCGGAATGTTGCGGAATACCTCCACGTACACCGTCGCCAGCTTGTTGATCATCCAGTTGGGCGACAAGCGTGCCACGCCGATGATGAAGCCGAGCAGGGTTGCCAGCACCACACCGATGACAGTCACCAGCAAAGTGTTGAGCAGGCCGATGACAAACACCCGGGCATAGCTGTCCGATTCGGTGTAGTCGATCAAGTGCTGCGCGATGCCGAAACCGGCACTGCGCTCAAGAAAGTCGAAACCCGAGGTGATGCCCCGGTGTTGCAGGTTGGTCTGGGTGTTATGGAACAGGTACCAGCCCAGCGAGACCACCGCCACGATCGTGATGATCTGGAACAGCCACGCACGCACTTTGGGGTCGCTGAAGCTGAGCTTCTGCTTGGGTGCGCCGATTTGATTTTGCATGAAGTGCCCCGAAAATAATGGAACAGAACATCACCCGGCAGTTGGCCTACCGGGTGACAGAACCATCAGCGATCAGCGCACAGGGGGTGCGTATTGAATGCCGCCGTTGTTCCACAGGGCGTTCAGGCCACGGTCGATTTCCAGCGGCGTGCTCTTGCCCAGGTTGCGCTCGAACATCTCGCCGTAGTTACCCACTTGCTTGACGATCTGTACCACCCAGTCCTTCTTCACTTTCAGGTCTTTACCGTATTCGCCGTCGGCACCGAGCAGACGCGCAACGTCCGGGTTCTTGGTGGCCTTGGCTTCAGCTTCGACGTTCTTGGAGGTCACACCGGCCTCTTCAGCGTTGAGCATGGCGTAGCCCACCCAGCGCACGATGGCCAGCCACTCGTCATCACCGTTACGCACGACCGGGCCCAGGGGCTCCTTGGAAATGGTTTCCGGCAGCACCACGTAGTCTTTCGGCGAAGCCAGCTTGCTGCGCTGGGCGAACAGCTGGGATTTGTCGGACGTCAGCACGTCGCAACGCCCGGACTCCAGCGACTTGGCGCTTTCATCGGAGGTGTCGAAGGTGATCGGGGTGTATTTGAGGTTGTTGGCGCGGAAATAGTCGGAAACGTTCAGCTCGGTGGTGGTACCGGCCTGGATGCAGATGGTTGCACCGTCCAGTTCCTTGGCGCTCTTGACGCCCAGCTTGTTGTTCACCAGAAAGCCGATGCCGTCGTAGTAGGTAATGAAGCCCGGGAATTTCAGGCCCATGCCCGCATCGCGGGAGCTGGTCATGGTGGTGTTGCGCGACAAGATGTCGACTTCGCCTGACTGAAGCGCGGTGAAACGCTCCTTGGCGTTCAACTGGCTGAACTTGACCTTGGTGGCATCGCCAAATACGGCAGCCGCCACAGCGCGGCAATAGTCAGCGTCGATCCCGAGGATCTTGCCGCTGGCATCCGGCACCGAGAAACCCGGCAGGCCGTCACTCACACCGCACTGCACAAAGCCTTTCTTCTGCACGGCGTCCAGGGTGGCGCCCGCCTGGGCAAAACCACTGACACCCAGTACAGCCGCCGCAGAGACGATGGCCAGGGTGGATTTCAATACCTTCATTACAAACCTCCAATTGCTCTTGTTGTGTCGGAGCTCCAACCTCAGCGCACCCTTATGAGGCGATATCGACCCGTGTTGGTTTTTTTTGGGGCCAAGCAGCATGAGGTTTTTGCGGTAATTCCAGTTGCTTTCCCACGAGCGGCAGTCACTGATAGTGTTACCGCCCTGGGAGAGTTCTGACATCGAGCTACACATAGCAAGGCGCGTACCAGAGTCTTGGCCGAGTGGTTGTAACTGCGCTTCGATGGCAAAAGATTCAACCTTGCGACATTCTCTTAACAGATCAACCTGTCGCGCACCGTTCCGACGCACCTCATCGGAGCGCCCGCACATCTATGGAGCAGACATGACCGAACCCTTGATTCTTCAGCCCGCCAAGCCCGCAGACGCCTGCGTTATCTGGTTGCATGGCCTGGGCGCCGATCGCTACGACTTCCTGCCGGTGGCCGAAGCCCTGCAGGAAACCCTGCTGACCACCCGCTTCGTTTTGCCCCAGGCGCCCACGCGTCCGGTGACGATTAACGGTGGCTACGAGATGCCGAGCTGGTACGACATCAAGGCCATGAGCCCGGCCCGTTCGATCAGCCTGGAAGAACTGGAAGCGTCGGCAAAAATGGTCACAGACCTGATTGAGGCGCAACAGAGAACCGGAATAGACACCTCGCGAATTTTCCTCGCCGGTTTTTCTCAAGGTGGCGCGGTGGTTTTCCACACCGCGTTCAAGAAATGGGAGGGGCCCTTGGGCGGTGTGATCGCCCTCTCCACCTATGCGCCAACCTTCGATAATGACCTGGAATTATCCGCCAGCCAGCAACGCATTCCCACGCTCTGCCTGCATGGCCAGTACGACGATGTGGTGCAGAACGCCATGGGCCGCAGCGCCTACGAGCATTTGAAGGGCCGTGGTGTCACCGTGACATGGCAGGAATACCCAATGGGCCACGAAGTGTTACCCCAAGAGATACACGATATAGGCACCTGGCTGACTGAACGCCTGCGCTGAATCCCGTGTTTATGTAGCCGTATGACAGACGCACTACGCCGCGCCCGATTCTTGCATTACACTGGCCGGCGTACATTCCTTAATCAATTAATGAGATGACCGTGCTCAAAGCACTCAAGAAGATGTTCGGCAAAAGCGAGGCTGAGCCGCTCGCGCCTGTTCCCAGTGCTCCTGCCCCCAAGCCCGGCAACCGCAATGACGGTCAACAGCCCGGCCGGAACGCGCCCGCCGCCTCACCGAACAAAACCACGGTGACGCCGCCTGAACAGGTAAAGCCTGCCGCACCCGCCCCGGCGCCTGTGGCCAAGCCCCGTCGCGAACGTGCGCCCAAACCGCCCGTGACCCCCTGGAAACTCGAAGACTTCGTCGTCGAACCCCAGGAAGGCAAAACCCGCTTCCACGATTTCAAACTGGCCCCGGAACTGATGCACGCCATCCAGGACCTGGGTTTCCCGTACTGCACGCCCATCCAGGCACAAGTGCTGGGCTTCACCCTCGCGGGCAAAGACGCCATCGGCCGTGCCCAGACCGGCACCGGCAAGACCGCCGCGTTCCTGATCTCGATCATCACCCAGCTGTTGCAAACGCCGCCGCCCAAGGAACGCTACATGGGTGAACCGCGCGCGCTGATCATCGCCCCGACCCGGGAGCTGGTGGTGCAGATCGCCAAGGACGCCGCCGACCTGACCAAGTACACCGGCCTCAACGTCATGACGTTTGTGGGCGGCATGGACTTCGACAAGCAACTCAAGCACCTCGAAGCCCGTCATTGCGACATCCTCGTCGCCACCCCGGGCCGCCTGCTCGACTTCAATCAGCGTGGCGACGTGCACCTGGACATGGTCGAAGTGATGGTGCTGGACGAAGCCGACCGCATGCTCGACATGGGCTTTATCCCGCAAGTACGCCAGATCATTCGTCAGACGCCGCCGAAAACCGAGCGCCAGACCCTGCTGTTCTCCGCGACTTTCACCGAAGACGTGATGAACCTCGCCAAGCAGTGGACCACCGACCCATCCATCGTCGAGATCGAAGCACTCAACGTTGCCAGCGAAAACGTCGAGCAGCATATCTACGCCGTCGCCGGTGCCGACAAGTACAAGCTGCTCTACAACCTGGTCAACGATAACGGTTGGGAGCGCGTGATGGTCTTCGCCAACCGCAAGGACGAAGTGCGCCGCATTGAAGAACGCCTGGTGCGCGACGGCGTCAACGCCGCGCAACTGTCGGGTGATGTGCCGCAGCACAAGCGCATCAAGACCCTGGAAGGCTTCCGTGAAGGCAAGATCCGCGTGCTGGTGGCTACCGATGTAGCCGGTCGCGGTATTCATATCGACGGCATCAGCCACGTGATCAACTTCACCCTGCCGGAAGTACCGGACGACTACGTGCACCGCATCGGCCGTACCGGGCGTGCTGGGGCTGCGGGTGTGTCCATCAGCTTTGCGGGCGAGGATGACTCGTACCAGTTGCCGTCCATCGAGGCGTTGCTGGGGCGCAAGATCAGCTGTGAAACGCCGCCGACGCATTTGTTGCGCGCTGTAGAACGCAAACGCCCTTGAGCTGAAATGCGGTAAAAAATGTGGGAGCGGGCTTGTGTGGGAGCTGGCTTGCCTGCGATGCAGACACCTCGGTTTTTCAGTCACGCCGAGGTGATGCTATCGCAGGCAAGCCAGCTCCCACATGGGTTTCAGCGTCTGGCTGGCTACTTCCAGCGATCCGCTGCGGCGTGGTCACTGCTGCGCCCTTCTACCCAACGCGGCCCCTCGCTGGTGTTTTCCTTCTTCCAGAACGGCGCCCGCGTCTTCAAGTAATCCATCACAAATGCACAGGCATCAAACGCTGCCTGCCGATGCGCACTGGCCGCGCCGACAAACACAATCGGCTCGCCCGGTTCCAACGTGCCGATACGGTGCAGCACCTCCAGCTTGAGCAACGGCCAGCGCTGTTCGGCTTCCACGGCGATCTTGGCCAGGGCCTTCTCGGTCATGCCGGGGTAGTGTTCCAAAAACATACCCGACACCTCGCGCCCGTCATTGAAGTCGCGTACATAGCCGACAAAGCTCACCACCGCGCCCACGCCCACGTTGGACGCGTGCATAGCGTTGACTTCGGCACCTGGATCAAAGGCTTCGACCTGCACACGAATGGCCATGATCAGCCTCCGGTCACGGGTGGGAAGAAGGCGACTTCATCGCCGGCTTGCACCGGCTCGTCCAGGCTGCACAACTCCTCGTTGCGCGCACACATCAGGCTCGCTTCGTTGAGCACGGCGAACTCCGGATCAGCAGCCAGCGCGAGGCGCACGGCGTCAACAGTGGCAAACTCACCTTCCATCTCCAGCGAATCGAAGCCCACCGCTTCGGCGTAGCGCGCAAAAAACAGTACGTTGATACTCATTGCTGATCCGCCTTGAAATGCCCGCTCTTACCGCCCAGCTTTTCCAGCAGGCGAATACTCTCAATGGTCATGCCGCGGTCCACCGCCTTGCACATGTCGTAGATCGTCAGGGCCGCGACGCTGGCGGCGGTCAGGGCTTCCATCTCAACGCCGGTCTGGCCGGAGAGTTTGCAGCGCGCCACGATACGAACCGCGTCTGTGCCGTCGGCACTCAGCTCCACCTTCACGCCGGTGAGCATCAACGGGTGGCACAGAGGGATCAAGTCACTGGTTTTTTTCGCTGCCTGGATCCCGGCAATGCGGGCCACGGCAAACACGTCGCCTTTGGGGTGGGCGCCGTCGACAATCATTTGCAGGGTGGCGGGCAGCATACGCACCCGCGCTTCGGCCACCGCCTCACGGAACGTCACGGCTTTTTCGGTGACGTCGACCATATGGGCGCGACCTTGGGAATCGAGATGAGTCAGCACAGGGATACTCCTGATCAGGAGCAGCGATTGTAAACCTGTGGGTCAAAATTTGCGCAGGGCTGTTTATCCCATCCTGTAGGAGCGAGCTTGCTCGCTCCTACATTCAAGGTTAGAACCGGAACGTAAACCCGGCATTGATTCCGTTATTGTTCCCTCGGTTGGAGAGCAAGCCGCTGTAGTTCAACGACACCAGGGTGTCCTGGGTCAGGGCCATTTCCGCACTGGCTTTGATCACCGCGCCATCCCTCGCCACAGGCACGCTGTTGACGGCGAAGGCCGTGTCACTACCGGCAAACTTCAGAGAAGCTTCACGATCGGTGTCACCAAACTGGTGCTCCCACCCCAGCTCACCGCGCAGGGTCACCGCCGAGGTGGACGTGAGTGGCAACTGAGTATGGCCACGCACGCCCAGGGTGGAGAGCGTCGCGTCCTGGCTTTGCTGGCTGGCATGCAAGGCTGCAGCACCGCCTTTTTCCTTGAACGAGTCGCTTTGATAGTTCAGATACGTGAGGTTGGCGAAGGGTTCAAGCACGCGCCATTGGGTGTAGCCGATCTCGGCAAACACTTGGTCGGTGCGCGCGTTGTAGTCGGCTTTGGCATGGTCCGACTGATTGGCATAGGCCACCCGACGCGAAGTGTCCAGACGGTGCCAGGTGCTGGCACCGCCCAGGCGCAGGGCAATCGCCTCGAAGCGTTTGCCGCCGTAGACCGACAGGTGATAGTTGTCGCTGTCCGCCGACGCCGACTGGCCGTTGAGGTGGCTTTGGGTATAACCGGTCGCCGCGCCCACGCGCCAGCCGTCGTTCACCTCGGTGTCCAGGCCCAGCAGTACGCCGCTGGTGGACGAGGAGTAGCCGCTGGCGTTGTTATCACCACTGACGTTGTTGCGCCCACCAAGTAGCTGTACCCAGCCGCCGTTGTCACGGCTGTCGATCTGCGCGCTGGAGTCCAGTGCCTGCGCCTGTCGCAGGCGAGCGTTGACCGCTTCACGCAGGTAGCGGCTGTCAGCCATTTGCGCTGCGGCCACGTCCGAATGCAATTGCCCTGAAAGTTGCTTGAAGCCCTCCCGCGCCTGGGCGGCGGAATCAGACGCCAACAGGCTTTCGTAGACCGGGCTGCCAGCGCCCAATGTCTCGGCCACCGTCGCCACCGCTCGCTCATTGCGGGTTTGCGCGACACTGGCGAAGGTGGTCTGGTTGCGGGCTATCGCCAGGGTCAACTGGTTCGGTTGATAGTTGAGCGCAGTGCCAATGAACAGGTAGTTGGGGGCAAACGCTGCAAACTGCCCCTGGATACCTTGGCCGGCACTGAGGATATTGAACTGCTGGCCCAGCAAGCTGCGCGCCTCGGTGGCGGTCAACAGGTTGGGGCTGTTCTCCAGGGACACGCTCACCACACCGCCATTGAGGGTCGCCACCCCGCTGCTCTGCAACTGGTCGCTGCGGCCATCGGCCCCGACTTCGACGGCATACACCGAACCCGGGTTGAACGTGACATCGCCGGTGCGCAGTGTGCCAATCGAATGCCCCGGGGCCACTCGCCCACCGTTGTTGACGGTCAAGGCGCCCACCGTGCCGTTGCCGGCCAGGGTGCCGCCCAGTGTGGTCATCACGCCGTTATCGGCATTGCGCGTGCCTACGGCGCTGCCATCTACCGTCACGGCAGAGGTCAATGCGCCGTCCACCGACAATTTGCCTCCACGCACCCAAGTACTGCCCGAATAGCTGTTCTGGCCTTCCAGCACCAACTCGCCATCCCCGGACTTGACCAGGCTACCGACGTAGGTGCTGCCGGTGAGCACGTCCTGGCCGCGGGTGAGTGTTGCCTGCTCCCGGGCATGACCAATGTCGTATTCAAACTGATCGTCGGCCGAGGCATTGGCGGGCAGGCCGTCGAGCCAGCCTTTTTGCTGCTTGGTGGCGGCCCAGGTCGCCTGTTCGGCAGCGTCTTCTACGCGACGGGCGCGAATGGCCTCATCGGAAATCGGGTTGGCCCAGATATCGCGGGTACCGCTGGGCAACGCCACTGCTACCGCACCGAGGAACTGCCCCGGCCCTTGCATAGCTTTTTGCAGGTTGGGCAAGCCCCAGCCACTGACCACACCTGGTACTTGCGGGGCACCCGGCGCGGCATCATGCACCGGTTGCAGGTTGTCATAGGTGCGGCCTCCGGTCAGCTCGCCAACCGGCGTGTCCGGGCCATCCGGCGCCTGCAGGCTGGAGGTGGTCAGCAACACGTCCCGCGCCTGGCTGGGCGTCATATAGGGGAAGCGCTGCATAACCAACGCCAGGGCTCCGGAAACGCTCGGCGCGGCGGCCGAGGTGCCGTTGGCATTCGGGATAATTTCGCCCTCGGGGCCGGCGGACGGGATGCCCGACACGCCCATCACGCACCACCACTTGGAGGTACCGCAACGGTTGTAGACCTGGGCGCTGGTCTCGTCGTAGCCGGTGATGGAGAGGAACTTAGCTTCGATATCCGGCTTGAAAAACGGCAGGTTCGCATTGGTGTCCGGGTTGGCACCGTGGCTGTCGTTGCCCGCAGAGATGATCTGGATGAACGTGTTTTGCCGGGCCGCATCGGCCATGGCGTCCATCCAGGTTTTCTGCCCGGCGTGGGCCTTGTCCCAGAACGGGCGATAGGCGGCGGTCATGTCGCGCAGGTTCTGCGCGGCGCTGTCGCCGACGTTGCCGAAGTGGTTCTCCACGTCATTACGCGAGCTCTGCCCCCAGCTCTGGTTGACGATCGCCACGTTCTTCGCCGCCAGGGCGTTGTAGCTGGCCATGAATGCGTTGTAGTCGAGGTCGTTGGAGCCTTGGTAGCGGTCGTTGTCGCTGCCGCCGGTGTTGGCGACAAACAGATTGGCGTCGAAGGCAATGCCGTGCATACCGGTGCCGTCGCGGTTGGCGGCCAGCACCCCGGACATTTCTGTGCCATGCCCGTCGTTGAACGCGGGGTCGTATTCCCCTGGGATGCTGAAATGTTCGCCCTGCTTGAACTCGCCGCTGGGCACTTCAAGGCGGTAGCGCGGGTGGGTGGCGTAGTACTCGCCCGTGGAGGTTACCGCCTGCACCCGGTCCTGGCCCTGAGCATTTTTGCCCTGGAACTCGGAGTGTTCGGTGAGGATGCCCGAGTCGAGTACGCCGACATTCACCCCCTTGCCGGTGATGCCCAAGGCATAGGCGTAATACGCGTTGGTGCGGTCCAGGCCGGAATTGACCTGAGCTTCCGGGGTCTTCCAGGTTTGCGCGTTGGCACTCCAGTCACGGGTTGCGCCAGCCCAGGACTGGCCTGCGTTCAATTGCCCGCTCAGGTTGCTGCTCACGCCCGGCTCGACGTAGGTGAAAGGCTTGGCGGCCGGCAGGTTGGCGATAATGGCCTTGGAGAAGTCCAGAATATTGGTGGTGTAGCGGCCGCTGTTGCTGAACAGCCGGCTGCGGTAGTAATCCAGGCGCGAAGCGTAGTCCAGTGGCCGACGGGTGTCGCCGAGCATGGCGCCAATGGTCAGGTTCTCGGGTTGCAGCTCATAGTTTTGCTTGAGGGCCGAATCGAACTTGCCGGACTGGGCCGCGAAGTCCTTGGCCGCAAGATCGACAATATCCGCGTAGGCAAACCTGAGGTTTTTGTACACGGCGGTATCAGGGCCGAATGAGGCGACGGCTTTCCTGAACGCCAATTCCAATACCTGCGGGGTGTAGGGGTTGTCGTCTGCATTGGCCATGGAGCCGTGGCCCAGCCACAAGGCCAGGCCGAGTGCTATGGGTGTGAGGGGTGTGGTCTTGAAACGGGGAGTGCGATTGCGTTGCGACACAATGAAGCCATTACCTGCTACGTCCATTTTCCTTTCCCTTTGGATATGTGCGTCATCAATGAGCGATGTTTTTGTAATAGGCAGGGTCACGGTGAAAACCCTGGACAGGTTTTCTAAACGTTCGTCGAATCAAGGAGGTGGTGTTCCGACGGGGTCTTGCAGTGTTCTTATAGTTTTTATCGCAAGAAAAAATGTAACAAAATAATTACAGAGACCACAAGCACCCGGGACGCGTTAACGCAGGCAAATGTCGCACAAAACAAAAACCCCGGACTTCGTGAAAAATCCGGGGCTTTTCGTCGCAGGTTCGCTGCAGTTAAAGATGGGACTCGGCGTATTCAGCCAGAATCGAACGCGGTACCCCTTGCAGCGCAATGTGCACGCCGTTCGGGAAGTCCTTGAAGCGTTCCGTCAGGTAAGTCAGCCCGGAGCTGGTCGCGGACAGGTAAGGGGTGTCGATCTGCGCCAGGTTGCCCAGGCACACCACTTTGGAACCGGCGCCAGCACGGGTGATGATGGTTTTCATCTGGTGCGGCGTAAGGTTCTGGCATTCATCAATCAGAATCAGGCTCTGCTGGAAGCTGCGACCTCGGATGTAGTTGAGGGATTTGAACTGCAACGGCACTTTGCTGAGGATGTAGTCGACGCTGCCATGGGTGTTTTCGTCATCCATGTGCAAGGCTTCGAGGTTGTCGGTAATAGCCCCCAGCCACGGCTCCATTTTTTCCGCCTCGGTACCGGGCAGGAAACCGATTTCCTGGTCCAGGCCCTGCACGCTGCGGGTGGCGATGATGCGGCGATAGCGTTTGGTCACCATGGTCTGTTCGATGGCGGCGGCCAGGGCGAGGATGGTTTTCCCCGAACCTGCGGCGCCCGTCAGGTTGACCAGGTGAATGTCCGGATCGAGTAGCGCATACAGCGCCAGGCTCTGGTAGATATCACGCGGTTTCAGGCCCCAGGCTTCCTGGTGCAACAGGGGTTCCTGATGCAGGTCGAGGATCAGCAGCTTGTCGACCTGGATCTCTTTGATCCAGCCCACGAAGCCCTGTTCGTCGACGATGAACTCATTGATATGCACGGCCGGCAGGTTGTCGATCAGCTGTACCTGGTGCCAGGTGCGGCCGTGGTCCTGACGGGTTTCGACCTTGCTGACACGGTCCCAGAACGAGCCGGTCATCATGTGATAACCACGGGACAACATCGACACGTCGTCGACCAGTTGGTCGGTGCTGTAGTCCTCGGCAGCGATCCCACACGCTCGTGCCTTGAGGCGCATATTGATGTCTTTGGTCACCAGCACCACGCGCAGGTCCTTGTCGCGGGCGTGCAGGTCGATCAATTGGTTGATGATTTTGTTGTCGTTCAGGTTTTCCGGCAGCAGGCTGTTGGGCTCGCTGCGCTTGCTCATCAGGATCGACAGCAAGCCCTTGGGCCCGCTCTTGCCACGCTGGATGGGCACGCCGACCTCGACGTCCTCGGGCGAAGCTTCACCCAGGGTCTTGTCGATCAGGCGGATGGCCTGGCGGCATTCGGCGGCAACGCTGTGGTGGCCGCTTTTGAGTTTGTCGAGCTCCTCAAGCACGATCATCGGGATGGCGACGTGGTGTTCTTCGAAGTTCAGCAGTGCGTTTGGATCGTGGATCAATACGTTGGTATCAAGCACATAAAGGATTGGCTGGTCGGAAGAAGGGTTACGTCCATGATCATCCATACTCGGTCACCTTTGTGGGAGCCATTCGACGCAATACCTGGGCGGTGCTGCGCCTCGATTCGACCACCGAGTGCACCTGAGGGACGTCAAGTGCAGTGCCCACATGCGGAGTCTTGGAAGACGCCACCTGTGTTGCAGGTTTCGGCGGTCTGACTTCGTAATACCGCAAAACCCATGACAGGAAAAAGCACTTTGACGCTTTTTTGAAGTTTATTTTTCAGGATGACGAATAGCACTAGCCGAGTGCCATGTACCCCGTTAAAGTCGGAAGTCCGCCTGCATCGAAATGTTGCAGCAAATCGCCCCGAAAACACCCCATCCCCAGCAAAGCCGGGCACTTCATCGAAATGCCTCGCGACACTCCTGCCAACCCAAGCCACTCTGCGCCGTAGCCTGCAACACCATCGGCAATCCCACCCGCGCCTTGCCCTGGGTGTCGTGAAACACGATCACGCCTTTGCGCCATAGCAGCATCAATGTCAGCACCCGTTGCGCCGACTCATCAGCCTTGAGCTTGCCCGGCTCGTCCTGGGAGTCGATGTCCCATAACGCCACCTGCAAACCCTGTTGCTGGAAGAATCCCTGGCTGTCCGCGCGGCGCTGCCCATACGGTGGGCGGAACAAGGGCACATAGTTTTCCGGCATCAGGTTCTGTACCAGCCCGGCACTGCGGGTGATGGAGCTTTGCCAGTCGACCCAATGGCTGTGGGAGCGGTACTGCCAGCCCTGAAGCCCAACGCACTGCCCTTGGTACAGCGCCTGCACATCGGCGGCGGAACTGCGCTCCACGCGGGTTTGCAAGCTGCTGCCAAGGACAAAGAACGTCGCGTTCATCTTTTGCTTGCGCAGGTAATCGGTGAGCCAGTCGGTATTGCCGCTGACAGGTGCAGGGCCACCGTCGAAGGTCAGTAAAAACATCCGGTCATTGAGTTCATCACCGTTGCGCTCATGATCGCCAAAGCGCGCCACTTCACTGCTGATCTGCGGAAACAGCGCGGCCTTGCGCAACAACTCGTCCAGATAGCGTTCGTGGAAGTGCCGGCTGGGGGCGGCCCAGCCTATATAGAAAGAGTTGTCACTGACCTCGAATTTGCCGGCCTGCTCACGCAGGTCGTCCATGTTTTCCACCAGGTAGCAGAACGAGGCGTCTTCTTCGCAGCTCTGCTGGGCGAATGTGTAGTTCTCCAACAGCCGTTGCCAGAGCTGGCGACGCAGGTCGCCGATGGCGGCCAGGTTGATGTTCTTCAGCCCCAGGCGTTGCTTGAGCGCCGCGTCGTCCAGGGCTTCGCTGGCGAGCAGGCCGTGGGCGAACATCAGGATCTCCGCACGCGAAGCCACATCGAACAGCGCCGGGCTGGCGAGTTTTTCCGGCCAGGTACCACGGTCCAGGCTGGCGACATCCACCGGCGCGGCCTGGGCATTCAGGCACAGCAGGCAAGCGGACAATAAAAGCGCTAATCGCACACGAGGTCTCCCTCTACAGAGTTACCGCCCATCATAGCGGACTGGTCCGCCCTTTTTGTGTAGGAGCGAGCTCGCTCGCGAAAAACGTCCGGGCACCGCGTCTATTCAGTCTGCCAGCATTCTCGTTGACGACTTTCGCGAGCAAGCTCGCTCCTACAAAAACCGGGGCCTATCGGCTTGATAGGTGGAGTCGAACGCTCCAACCCCCTAGAATCCCCCCACGATTCCAGGAGCCAACTTCATGCTGATGGTGATTTCCCCCGCCAAAACCCTCGACTTCGAGTCCAAGCCGGTCACTGCGCGCTTCACCCAGCCGCAGTACCTGGACCACTCCCAGGAACTGATCGAGCAACTGCGCGAACTGAGCCCGGCGCAAATCAGTGAGCTGATGCACGTCTCCGACAAGATCGGTGGCCTCAACGCTGCGCGTTTCGGCAGCTGGACGCCGGCCTTCACTCCGGCCAACGCCAAGCAGGCGCTGCTGGCGTTCAAGGGCGATGTGTATACCGGCCTGAATGCCGAGACTTTCAGCGAGGCCGATTTCAGCTATGCCCAGGACCATCTGCGTATGCTCTCGGGCCTCTACGGCCTGCTGCGCCCGCTGGACCTGATGATGCCGTATCGCCTGGAGATGGGCACCAAGCTGGCCAACGCCCGCGGCAAGGACCTTTACGCGTTCTGGGGCACACGCATCAGCGAATGGTTGAATGAAGCCCTGGCCGAGCAAGGCGACGATGTGCTGCTCAACCTGGCGTCCAATGAGTATTTTTCGGCGGTCAAGCGCACGGCCTTGAACGCGCGGATCATCAATACCGAGTTCAAGGACCTGAAGAACGGCCAGTACAAGATCATCAGCTTCTACGCGAAAAAAGCTCGGGGCATGATGAGCCGGTTTGTGATTGAAGAACGCATCAACGATCCGGCCCAGCTCAAGCAGTTCGATGTACAGGGCTATCGCTTCAATGCGGAGCAGTCCAAGCCGGATAACCTGGTGTTTTTGCGCGATCACGCACCGGAATAAGGCCTGTACAGCCACCAACATCAACTGTGGGAGCTGGCTTGCCTGCGATAGCGGAGGGTCAGCCGACTCACATGTCGCTGATACACCGCTATCGCAGGCAAGCCAGCTCCCACATTTTTTGCCTGCATTTCACCCCACCAATCGTCATTTATTTGACGTCAAAAAATATCAAGACACATCTCTAACAATTTCTTCACTCGACACTCGTCGGTTTTTTTCGTAGTGGCACCACTTTTTTTTAACGGTAGTGGCACAAAACTATCCTCTCGCACCAACTCCCCATAACTACTGGCCTAAATAGCAAGTGCTATCAATATAGTACTAGTGCCATCTTTTCTAATATTTCAAAAAATTTCCGGAAAGGGGATGAGCGGCCCGGAACTTCGTCTTGAAGCACCGCTCATACCACCGGTAACGAAATTCTCTGTTTACGTAAGAGATGACTTACATACCGACCAATGGAAGTAGCCAAGTTGTCATAAAGCACTTTGGCTCGAGGGTCATATCATCAACTGATTGAGTTGAGGGCGGCGATAAGGACTCATTGCCAACCCCCTAAAGGCCAAGGCAGCGCTGACCTAAATGAGCCAGTGTTAACACCCAAGGCTTTGATATCAAAAGGCTTATTGCCTGTATCAAAGCTCTGCGGCACTGGCGCCGGACCCTTCCGCCACGGAAAACCGGCTGCATTTCAGGGCAAGCCCCAATAATAAGGCCACGTTGCGCACAACTTGAGTGCAATAGTTAGTCACTCGCTATTTAACATGCCTGCACGCGGTAAGTCGGCGTCTATTCGCCTAACTTTCGCGGCATCAGTGACGCTTGCAAACATGAACTCCGGCCATCTAATGGCATGATTTAAACATAGAGGTAATTGCGATGCGCATCAGCATATTTGGTTTGGGTTACGTTGGCGCCGTGTGTGCCGGTTGCCTGTCTGCCCGTGGCCATGAAGTGGTCGGCGTAGACATCTCCAAGGACAAGATCGACCTGATCAATGCGGGCAAATCCCCCATCGTTGAACCGGGTCTGGGCGAACTGTTGAGCCAAGGCATCGCAACCGGTCGACTGCGCGGTACCACCAACTTCGCCGAAGCCATCCGCGACACCGACCTGTCGATGATCTGCGTCGGTACGCCGAGCAAGAAGAACGGCGACCTGGAACTGAACTACATCGAGTCGGTATGCCGCGAGATCGGTTTTGTACTGCGTGACAAGACCACCCGCCACACCATCGTGGTGCGCAGCACCGTACTGCCGGGCACCGTGGCCAACGTGGTAATCCCGATCCTCGAAGACTGCTCCGGCAAGAAAGCCGGCGTTGATTTCGGCGTCGCGGTCAACCCGGAATTCCTGCGTGAATCCACCGCCATCGCCGACTACGACCTGCCACCGATGACCGTTATCGGCGAGTTCGACAAAGCCTCCGGCGACGTCCTGCAGTCGCTGTACGAAGAACTCGACGCGCCGATCATCCGCAAGGACATCGCCGTTGCCGAGATGATCAAGTACACCTGCAACGTATGGCACGCCACCAAAGTCACCTTCGCCAACGAGATCGGCAACATCGCCAAGGCCGTCGGCGTTGACGGTCGTGAAGTGATGGAAGTGGTCTGCCAGGACAAGACCCTCAACCTGTCCCAGTACTACATGCGCCCAGGCTTCGCTTTCGGCGGTTCGTGCCTGCCAAAAGACGTGCGTGCCCTGACCTACCGCGCCGGCTCCCTGGACGTGGAAGCACCGTTGCTCAACTCGCTGATGCGCAGCAACGAATCCCAGGTGCAGAACGCCTTCGACATCGTCTCCAGCCACGACAAGCGCAAAGTCGCCCTGCTGGGCCTGAGCTTCAAGGCCGGTACCGATGACCTGCGTGAAAGCCCATTGGTAGAACTGGCGGAAATGCTGATCGGCAAGGGCTACGACCTGAGCATCTATGACAGCAACGTCGAGTACGCCCGTATGCACGGCGCGAACAAGGACTACATCGAAGGCAAGATCCCGCACGTGTCGTCCCTGCTCAACTCGGACTTCGACGAAGTGATCAACAACTCCGACGTGATCATCCTCGGTAACCGTGACGAGAAGTTCCGCGCCCTTGCGCACGAAGCCCCGCACGGCAAGCAAGTGGTCGACCTGGTGGGCTTCATGTCCAAGGCCACCAGCGTGAGCGGCCGTACCGAAGGTATTTGCTGGTAACAGCAACGGCAAGTTTCAGGCTGCCAGTGGCTTACCCCAGCGCTTGCAGCCTGAAGCCTCCTCACCTTGCGGATGACGCTTATGTCCAAGTTAAAACATGTATTTCTGCAATCTGCCGGCTGGCTGTTCTTTCTCAGCCTGCTGATGGGGCTCGCCCTGCTGTTGCCGGCGAGCACCTTCGATTCGCAATCGAAGAATTTTATTTTCCTGATTGGTGCCGTGGGTATCTGGCGCTACTCGATGGGCGCGACGCATTTCTTTCGCGGCATGCTGTTCCTGTACGTGGTGTACCCGCACCTGCGCCGCAAAGTGCGCAAGCTGGGCAAGGCCGCCGACCCGTCCCATGTGTTCCTGATGGTCACCAGTTTTCGTATCGATGCACTGACCACCGCCCAGGTCTACAGCTCGGTGATTCGCGAAGCCATCGACTGCGGCTTCCCCACCACCGTGGTGTGCTCGCTGGTGGAAATGTCCGATGAGCTGCTGGTGAAAAGCCTCTGGGAAAAGATGAACCCGCCGGCTCACGTCAAGCTCGACTTCGTGCGTATCGCCGGTACCGGCAAGCGTGACGGCCTGGCCTTCGGTTTTCGCGCCATCTCGCGTCACCTGCCGGACGACCGCGCCGTGGTTGCCGTGATCGATGGCGACACCGTGCTGGCCGAAGGCGTAGTGCGCAAGACCGTGCCGTGGTTCCAGCTGTTCGGCAATGTCGGCGGCCTGACCACCAACGAATTCTGCGAAGTGCGCGGCGGCTACATCATGAGCGAATGGCACAAGCTGCGCTTCGCCCAACGCCACATCAACATGTGCTCCATGGCCCTGTCCAAGCGCGTGCTGACCATGACCGGGCGCATGTCGGTATTCCGCGCCAGCGTAGTGACTGACCCGGGCTTTATCGCCGACGTGGAAAGCGACTCGCTGCAACACTGGCGCCTGGGCCGCTTCAAGTTCCTCACCGGGGATGACAAGTCCAGCTGGTTCAGCCTGATGCGCCTGGGCTACGACACCTTCTACGTGCCGGACGCCGCCATCAACACCGTGGAACACCCGCCGGAAAAGAGCTTTATCAAGGCCAGCCGCAAGCTGATGTTCCGCTGGTACGGCAACAACCTGCGCCAGAACTCCCGTGCCCTGGGCCTGGGCGTGCGTCGCCTCGGCCTGTTCACCAGCGTGGTGCTGTTCGACCAGCGCGTATCGATGTGGACTTCCCTGCTCGGCCTGACCGTGGCCATGATCGCCACCTTCAAGTACGGCGGCGCGTTCATCCTCGCCTACCTGCTGTGGATCGGCATCACCCGCCTGATCCTCACCCTGCTGCTGTCGTGCTCCGGCCACAAGATTGGCCCGGCCTACCCGCTGATTCTCTATTACAACCAGATCATGGGCGCGTTGGTGAAGATCTACGTGTTCTTCCGCCTTGATCAACAGTCCTGGACCCGCCAGGACACCAAACTGACCCGCGATTTGGCCAGCTTTCAACGTTGGTTCAACACCTGGTCGTCTCGGACCATGACCTTCTCCGCCGGCAGCATCTTCGTTGCCGTGTTGCTGATGATGGTCTGACCCTGCCAAGCCTGAATTAACCTAGGAATTACACCCGATGAATAGCCAAGTAAACGCCAACGTTGTCCACGAATCCGAAGCCCAGCGCCAACACGCCCGGGTGAAAATCCCGGCCAAGCTGCGCTTCTTCAACAGCGACCGCACGCCGACCGAAGCAAAGGTTATCGACCTGTCCGCCGGCGGCCTGGCTTTCACCGCTACCCAGCCGCTCACCATCGGCCAAGTGCACAAGGGCCGCCTGCAGTTCGTGATCGATAACCTCGGCCTGGCCATGGACGTGGAGCTGCAGATTCGCTCCTACGACCGCCAGACCGGCCGCACCGGTTGCCAGTTCCAGAACCTCGATGCCCAGGATATTTCCACCCTGCGCCACCTGATCACCTCGCACCTGTCCGGTGACATCGTGACCATGGGCGACGTACTCGCGACCCTGCAACGCGACAACTTCACCAAGGCACGCAAGGTCAAGGACGGCGGCAGCGGCATGACCGCGTTCGGTCGCCTGCGCGCCGTGACCTTCAGCCTGGCGATCTTCCTGGTGGGCCTGGCGGCCTTCGGTTTTGTGGTCAAGTCGCTCTACGGCATGTACTTCGTCAGCCACGCCCAGGCCGGCCTCGTCAGCGTACCGGGCATGAACGTGACCATGCCCCGTGACGGCACCGTGCAAAGCCTGCTCAAGGGTGATTCGGTAGCAGCCAAGGGCGCGCCGCTGGCGACCTTCAGCACCAGCATGCTCGACGTGCTCAAGGGCCACCTGGACGAAGACCAGTTGCAACCGGCCAAGGTCGAAGAACTGTTCGGCAAGCAAATGACCGGCACCCTGACTTCGCCGTGCGATTGCGTGGTGGCCCAGCAATTGGTCGCCGACGGCCAGTACGCCAGCAAGGGCGATGTGATCTTCCAACTGGTGCCACGTGGCAGCCAGGCTAACGTTGAAGCCCGCTTCACCTACCGCCAGTTTGGCGATGTACGCCCAGGTACGCCGGTGAGCTTTCAGGTCGCCGACGAAGAACAGGTTCGCACCGGCACCATCGTCAGCAGCACCAGCCTGAACAGCGCCGACCTGTCCTCCGACATCCGCGTGCAGATCAAGCCTGATGCACCGCTGGACAGCACCTACGCCGGCCGCCCGGTGGAAGTCACCAGCGACCGTGGCCCATCGCTGAACTGGCTGATCGACAAAGCCATGGCTCACGGTCTGTAAGCGAGGACATGCCTGTGATGACTCTCTCAAAAACACCACAATCCCTGTGGGAGCGGGCTTGCTGTGGCGAGGGAGCTTGCTCCCGCTCGACAGCGCAGCTGGAGCCGGCTTTTGGGGGCGCTGCGCACCCCAGCGGGAGCAAGCTCCCTCGCCACAAAGGCAGTGCCCACATTGGTTCGGTAGCGTTGATCGCCCTAGCAATCAGCCTGGCCGGTTGCGCCGGCCTGCCCGACCAGCGCCTGGCCAACGAAGCCCTCAAGCGCGGCGACACCGTCACCGCGCAGCAGAATTACCAGCAACTGGCAGACCTGGGCTACAGCGAGGCCCAGGTGGGCCTGGCCGATATCCAGGTCGGCACCCGTGACCCGGCGCAAATCAAACAGGCCGAAGCCACCTACCGTGCGGCGGCAGATACGTCGCCGCGTGCCCAGGCACGCCTGGGTCGCCTGTTGGCGGCCAAGCCCGGCGCCACTGAGGCCGAACACCATGAAGCCGAAAGCCTGCTGAAAAAAGCCTTTGCCAATGGTGAAGGCAATACCTTGATCCCGCTGGCAATGCTGTACCTGCAATACCCCCACAGCTTTCCCAACGTGAATGCCCAACAGCAGATCAGCCAATGGCAGGCGGCGGGTTACCCGGAGGCCGGCCTGGCCCAGGTGCTGCTGTATCGCACCCAGGGTACCTACGACCAGCACCTGGATGATGTGGAGCGCATCTGCAAAGCCGCGCTGACCACCACGGATATCTGCTACGTGGAGCTGGCCACGGTCTATCAGAAAAAACAGCAGCCGGAACAACAGGCCGAACTGCTCAAGCAAATGGAAGCAGGCGTAAGCCGTGGCACCGTGACTGCGCAGCGCATCGACAGCGTGGCCCGCGTACTCGGCGATGCCACCCTCGGTACCCCGGACGAAAAAACCGCCCAGGCATTGCTGGAAAAAATCGCCCCTGGCTACCCGGCGTCCTGGGTCAGCCTGGCGCAACTGCTCTACGACTTCCCCGAACTGGGCGATGTCGACCAGATGATGAAGTACCTCGACAACGGCCGTGCCGCCGACCAGCCACGCGCCGAATTGCTGCTGGGCAAGCTCTACTACGAAGGCAAGTGGGTGCCGGCCGATGCCAAGGCTGCCGAGGCGCATTTCGAGAAAGCCGTGGGCCGTGAAGTGGCCGCCGATTACTACCTCGGCCAGATTTACCGCCGTGGCTACCTGGGCAAGGTCTACCCGCAAAAAGCCCTCGACCACCTGCTGACCGCAGCGCGCAACGGCCAGAACAGCGCCGACTTCGCCATTGCCCAACTGTTTTCCCAAGGCAAGGGCACCAAGCCCGACCCGTTGAACGCCTATGTCTTCAGCCAACTGGCCAAGGCCCAGGACACGCCAGAGGCCAATGACCTGGCCACCCAGCTCGAAGCGCCGCTGACGCCTGAGCAACGCGCCGAAGGCCAACGCCTGGTGCAACAGGAACTGGCCGCCCGCGGCACCCTGGCCCAAAGCACGCTGCAACTGCACGCCCTGCAAGAAGAAGACGGCGAGGAATCCCTATGAAGCTCAACCCATTCGTCAAGGCCGGTATCGGCCTGACCTTCGCCCTGCTGTGGTCGTGCCCGACCCTGGCCGCGCTCACCGAAGCCAAGAACTTCGGCCTGGAAGTCAAAGCCACCGCGCAGTCTGAAGATGACCGCGACCTCGGCACCCAGAAAGGCGGTGACGTCAACGGTATCGGCCTCGACCTGCGCCCCTGGATCTACGGCGAAAGCGGCGCATGGAGCGCCTACGCCATGGGCCAGGCAGTGGTTTCCAGCGATATCATCGAGACCGACACCCTGCAACAGTCGGCCGATGACACCACCGAGCAGCAGTCGAGCAACGACGACCGCAAGGCCAAGAAAAACTACCTGGCCCTGCGTGAGTTCTGGGTCGGCTACAGCGGCTTCACGCCCTACCCCGGCGAGATCCTCAAGTTCGGCCGCCAGCGCCTGCGCAATGACGACGGCCAGTGGCGCGACACCAACATCGAAGCGTTGAACTGGACCTTCGACACCACCCTGCTCAAGGCCAACGTCGGCGCTGCCGAACGTTTCAGCGAATACCGCACCGACCTCAAGGAACTGTCGCCGGTCGACAAAGACCGCCAGCACTTCTACGCCGACGCTGCCTACCAGTGGACGCCGGGCCAGTGGATCGGCGTGCGCGGCCACCACACCCATGACGACGGCAAGCTCGACTACGCCGAACCGGGTGTCGCCAGCGACCCGTTGGACAAGCGCGAAAACGGCGACCTGACCTGGCTGGGCATCGAAGCCAACAGCGACGCCTACAACTGGCGCAACACCAACACCGTCAACTACTGGGCAAGCATCACCGGCATGCGCGGCGACCGCGACAAGGTCAACGCCTTGAACGCTGACGGCACACGCCCCACCAGCGCCAAGCGCAGCGATGACCTGAGCGGCTGGGCCACCGATATCGGCGTGCGCCTGCGCCTGGATCCGCAGTGGCAAGTGGGTGCCGCGTACTCGCGCGCCAGTGCCGAGTACGAACAGAACGGCCTGCAAAGCAACCGTTCGAACTGGACCGGCACCCAGTCCCGCGTGCATCGCTTCGGTGAAGCGTTTCGCGGTGAAATGAACAACATGCAGTCCATGAGCCTGTTCGGTTCCTGGCAACTGCGCGAGGACTACGACGCCAGCCTGGTGTACCACAAGTTCTGGCGCGTGGACGGCAACAAGCCGGTGAGCAGCAACGGCATCGACGCGGTGCAGAACAACACCGATGACGTCACCGGCGCGATCCTCTCCAGCACCTCCCTGCCCCTTGAAGACGGCAAGAAAGACCTCGGCCAAGAAATGGACCTGGTGGTCACCAAGTACTTCAAGAAAGGCTTGCTGCCAGCCGCGCTGAGCCAGTCGATCGACGAGCCTTCAGCCCTGGTGCGTTTGCGTGCCGGTGTGTTCAAGCCCGGCGATGCCTATGGCAGCCAGGTCGACTCCTACATGCACCGCGCGTTTGTCGACGTGGTCTGGAAATTCTGATGGGAGCCTGCGCCATGAATGCTCAAAGCCTACTCGTCGCGGCAATGCTGATGGCCAGCGCCACAGCGTTTGCCGATACGGCGGCCAAGGCGCCGATCATCGCCAAGGAACTGCAACAGGCCAAAACCTACACCATCTCCAGCCCGCCCACCGCGCCGTTGGAAATGGCCAAGCCGGCGCTGCCCGACCTGTCGGGCTACACCGCGCAGGCGATGGAAAAGAAAATCGTCAAGACCAAAGTCGGCAAAATCAGCATCCGCCGCATGATGCAGGAAGACGCACTCAAGGACTTTATCGGCGGCGATAACAAGATGGCCGAATGGGTAGTGCGCCAACACGGCATTCCCCAGGCGATCTTTGTCGACGACGGCTACATGAACCTCAAGGACCTGCTGGGCAAGGTGCCCAAGCAGTACTTCAGCGAAACGTCGCCGGGCGTGTTCCTGGCCAAGTTGCCGATCGTGGTGGGCCGTAAAGGCATCCTCGATATCGACAAAAACACCCAGGAACTGCGCCTGTCCCAGCAAGCCGGCTCGTTTTTGATCAACGACGGCCAGCTGTTCGTGCGTGACACCAAGGTCACCGGCTGGGATGAAAAAACCAACGGCCCGGCGCTGTTCAAGTCAGCCAAGGAGTTCCGCCCGTTCCTGCTGGCCTGGGGCGGCACCGAGACCTATATCTCCAAGACCAAGATGGCCAGCTTCGGCTACGCCAACAGTAAGTCGTACGGGGTGAGTATTTCCCAGTACACGCCGAACATGGCCAAGGTGCTCAAGCGCCCCGAGCCGACCGGTTGGATCATCGACTCCGAGTTCTCGGACATGTGGTACGGCTTCTACTGCTACGAGACCACAGGCTTTGTGATCAAGGGCAATACCTACAAAGACAACATCGTCTACGGCATCGACCCCCATGACCGTTCCCACGGCCTGATCATCGCGGACAACACCGTGTACGGCACCAAAAAGAAACACGGCATCATCATTTCCCGGGAAGTGAACGACAGCTTCATCTTCAACAACCGCAGCTACGACAACAAGCTTTCGGGCCTGGTGATCGACCGTAACAGCGTGAACAACCTGATCGCCGACAACGAGATCTACCGCAACCACACCGACGGCATCACCCTCTATGAGAGCGGCGACAACCTGCTGTGGGGCAACAAGGTGATCAGCAACCGTCGCCACGGGATCCGCGTGCGTAACAGCGTGAACATCAAGCTCTACGAAAACACCTCGATGGCCAACGGGCTGACCGGCGTGTACGGCCACATCAAGGACTTGACCGACACCGACCGCGACATCGCCCTCGACCCGTTCGACGCCAAGGTCTCGCTGATCGTGGTCGGCGGTGAACTGGCGGGTAACGGCAGCGGGCCGCTGTCCATCGACTCGCCGTTGAGTATCGAGCTGTATCGCGTGTCGATGCTGGCGCCGACCAAATCCAGCGGCATCAGCTTCTCCGGCATCCTGGGTGACCGCCAGGAAGAAATTCTCGACCTGCTGGTGCGCCAGCAGAAAGCCGTGCTGATCGACCCCGTCGAACGCCAGACCGAATTGCAGGACTGAGGATGACCCTTATGCACCCACACATGATCAAACTGCTGAGCCTCTCGGGTCTGACCCTCGGCCTGCTCGCGGCCAGCCAGGGCGTACGCGCCGATGAAGTCAAAGCTCCTACCTTCACCGCCGAACCGTGCTGCAGCCTGTGCCCGGCCGCCCATGACGCCAAGAACTACACCACGCGCTACCAGCAGAACTTCACCACCTTAGTGCAAGCCCAGGGCGACTGGCTGTTCCGTACCCAGGAAGACCTGCGCACCGAGTTCGACACCACCCCGGCCGGCTACAAGCGCATGCAGCAGTTGCACGATGCGTTCAAGAGCAAGGGCGTGGAACTGGTGGTGGTCTACCAGCCGACCCGTGGCCTGGTGAACCGCAACAAGCTCAACCCTGAGGAAAAGGCCAAGTACGATTTCGACAAGGCCCTGACCAACTACAAAACCATGCTCGGGCGTTTCGCCAAGATGGGCTACGTGGTGCCAGACCTGTCGCCGCTGACCAACGAGCAACTGCCGGATGAGTTGCCGGCCCACGATTTCTACTTCCGTGGCGACCAGCACTGGACCCCGTACGGCGCCCAGCGCACCGCGAAAATCGTCGCGGCCAAGGTCAAGCAGATGCCGGAATATGCCGAGATTCCCAAGCGTGAGTTCGAGACCAAGCGCTCGGGCCGCATGGGCAAGACCGGCACCCTGCACAACATGGCCGGGCAACTGTGCGGCACCAGCTATGCGATCCAGTACATGGACCAGTTCACCACCGAGCCCAAGGGCGAAGCCGGTGACGGCGACCTGTTCGGCGATTCGGGCAACCCGCAGATCACCCTGGTGGGCACCAGCCACAGCGGCAAGAACTACAACTTCGCCGGCTTCCTGGAAGAAGAAATCGGCGCTGACATCCTCAACGTCGCCTTCCCCGGCGGTGGCCTGGAAGGCTCGATGCTGCAGTACCTGGGCAGCGATGAATTCCAGAAGAGCCCACCGAAGATCCTGATCTGGGAATTCTCGCCGCTGTACCGCCTCGACCAGGAAACCATCTACCGCCAGATGATGGCGCTGCTGGACAACGGCTGCGAAGGAAAGACCGCGCAGATGTCGGCCAGCACCACGCTCAAACCGGGCAAAAACGAACTGATGGTCAACAGCGCGAACAAAGACCTGCGCAACGCCAACCATCAGGTCGATATCCGCTTCGCCGATCCGTCGGTGAAAACCTTGCAAGCCACCCTCTGGTACATGAACGGGCGCCACGAGGACATCAAGATCGAGAAACCCGAAACATCCGATACAGACGGGCGTTTCGCCTTTGAACTGCGCACCGATGAAGACTGGGCCTCGCAGAACTTGCTGGCCGTGGAAGTGCAGGGCCCCGAAGCGGGCGCTGCGGCGCAGAAGGTTGAAGCGAAAATTTGCACACGCAACGTATTCCCAAGCGGTGGTCAGCAGACCGCCCAACTCGGGAAGTGAGGTTACTTATGCAAAAGTTATTGCTCGCTACCCTGCTGGGCCTGGCCGTGTTTGCCGGCTCCGTGAATGCGGCCGCGCCGTTGCGCCCGCCCCAGGGCTATTTCGCACCGATCGAAGCGTTCAAGACCGGCGACTTCAAGAATGATTGCGACAGCATGCCAACGCCCTACACCGGGCCATTGCAGTTTCGCAGCAAGTACGAAGGCTCCGACAAGGCCCGTTCGACCCTGAATGTGCAGTCGGAAAAAGCCTTTCGCGACAGCACCGCCGACATCACCAAACTGGAAAAAGACACCAGCAAGCGCGTGATGCAGTTCATGCGTGACGGTCGCCCGCAGCAACTCGAATGCACCCTGAACTGGCTGGTGTCATGGGCCAAGGCCGATGCGTTGATGTCCAAGGACTTCAACCACACCGGCAAGTCCATGCGCAAATGGGCATTGGGCAGCATGGCCTCGGCCTATGTGCGCTTGAAGTTCTCCGAGTCGCAGCCGCTGGCCAAGCACCCGCAGGAAGCCCAGCAAATCGAAGCCTGGTTCAACAAGCTGGCCGACCAGGTGGTGAGCGACTGGGACAACCTGCCCCTGGAAAAAACCAACAACCACTCCTACTGGGCCGCCTGGTCGGTGATGGCAACGTCCATCGCTACCAACCGCCGCGACCTGTTTGATTGGGCGGTGAAGGAATACAAGGTCGGCGTGAACCAGGTCGATGACCAGGGCTTCCTGCCGAACGAATTGAAGCGCCAGCAACGCGCCCTGTCGTACCACAACTACGCCCTGCCGCCGCTGTCGATGATCGCCAGCTTTGCCCTGGTCAACGGCGTGGACCTGCGCCAGGAAAACAACAGCGCGCTCAAGCGCCTGGGCGACAAGGTGCTGGCCGGGGTGAAAGACCCGGACATCTTCGAGCAGAAGAACGGCAAAGAGCAGGACATGAAGGACCTCAAGGAAGACATGAAATTTGCCTGGCTTGAGCCCTTCTGCACCCTCTACACCTGCGCCCCGGACGTGATCGAACGCAAGCATGGCATGCAACCGTTCAAGACCTTCCGCCTGGGCGGCGACCTGACCAAGGTCTACGACCCGGCGCATGAAAAAGGCAACAAAGGCAGCTAGTCGCTGATCGTTCCCACGCTCTGCGTGGGAATGCAGCACGGGACGCTCTGCGTCCCAAAGCGTGACGCACAGCGTCACAAGAGGCATTCCCACGTAGAGCGTGGGAACGATCACAACCTCCACCGAAATCGTGGGGGGGTTTGGGGG
>NZ_WKFA01000065.1:0-31815 GCF_021605325.1 Pseudomonas sp. PA-7-1E | reverse complement strand
AACCGAAACACCATGTCCTCGTTGCGCAGCTGTCGTTTGATCGCCCCGGCTACGGCGCGCAGCACGCTGTCGCCCGCAGCATGCCCATGGGTGTCGTTGATTTTCTTGAAGTGGTCGATGTCCAGCATTAACAAAGAGAGCGGGTGCAAATGCCGGCGTGCCATGTCGATTTCTCGCTGCAGCGTCTGGTCCATGGCCACACGGTTGCCGGTTTCGGTCAACGGGTCACGCAGGGCGCTGCGGGTGGCGGCGCGGTAGAGCAGGGCGTTGCGCATCGGATAAAGCAAGGTCACCAGCAGGAGTTCGAGTTGGCTCAGTTCTTCTTCAAGCAACCGCTGGTTGCGACGAAAGACCAGTTCCCCCAGGTGTTCGCCTTCATGGCTCAGGGTGTAGCTGACGGAGTGATGACCCCGGTGGCCAAACTCCAGGCGCAGGTCGCTGGCGGCGTGACGGTATTGCAACGCGTCCAGCGGAACCAGGCGCTGAACCTCACGAAAGAACAGGCCCAGGATGCGCTCCGGCTCCAGGCTGGTCTGCAACTGCTGGTTCAGTTGCTGGCGAAGTTCGGCAAGGGTGGCGGGGCGGCGTGGGCGTAAGGATGGCTGGCCAAATCCCAGGCGTTGCAATTTGGCACTGTCAAAGTCAATTGCGTTGGTCTGGGTGGGGGTTTTCATAAGCGCGTGGCCTCTAAGCACTGGGCTGTCTTACAGGCGGGATGAGGGTGGCGAGTGCCAAGCGTCTTACTGATCCTTCAGTTCCGTAAAACATTGGAAACAGTTTAAACCGCTTTTCATTGGGTTATAACCCCATGGCCCTGCCGCACGTCTTGTCATCGCCGAACCTGCTTGAACAGTACTAGAGCGAGATTCATGCCAAGTGTATTTAGTTGGCAAAAATCCTTATAAATCAATTAACTAATTTCTAAGTAAGAAAAGTCCGTTAAAGCATGGCGCCAGTTATTTGGCTGGTTTGGGCCAGCGTTACCGCCGGCCCGGTTGACGTAACTGTTTCGGTGGTGCGAGTTGCTTGTCGCAAATAAACAACGCTTCGGTTATTCGTGAACAAAGTACACCGCACCCATCACCACTAGACCAGGGTGGTACGGTCGATTTGCGCGATGGAGGTGACCCCGGTCAGGGTCATGGCCACGCGCATTTCCTTGGCGAAGATGTCCAGCAGATTCTCTACCCCATGCTGGCCCTCGGCGGCCAGCGCGTAGGCGGTGGCGCGCCCCAGCAGGCACGCCTTGGCGCCCAGGGCGAGCATGCGCACCACGTCGAGCCCGGAGCGAATGCCGGAGTCCACCAGCACGGTCAAGTCATCGCCCACCGCTTCGGCAATTGGCGGCAACGCCTTGGCCGTGGACAGCACCCCGTCGAGCTGGCGGCCGCCATGGTTGGAGACCACGATGCCGTCGGCACCGAAACTCACCGCGTCCTTGGCATCCTGAGGGTCGAGGATGCCCTTGATGATCATCGGGCCTTTCCAGAACTCGCGGATCCACTCCAGGTCTTTCCAACTGATGGATGGGTCGAAGTTGTTGGCCAGCCAACCAATGTAGTCCTCCAGGTGAGTGGGTTTGCCCAGGTATTTGGAAATATTGCCCAGGTCGTGGGGGCGGCCCATCAAGCCCACATCGAAGGCCCACTGCGGCTTGGTCACCGCCTGCAACATGCGCCGCTGCGCTGCATAGGGGCCAGACATGCCCGAGTGCGCATCGCGGTAGCGTGCGCCGGGTGTGGGCATATCCACCGTGAATACCAGGGTGGTCACGCCGGCGGCCTGCGCCCGCTCCAGAGCGTTGCGCATGAAGCCGCGATCCTTGAGCACATACAGCTGGAACCAGATCGACTGCGGGCTTTGCGAGGCCACTTCCTCAATCGAACACACCGACACTGTCGACAGGCAAAAAGGGATGTTTTTGTTGGCCGCCGCCTTGGCTGCTTGCACTTCACCGCGTCGCGCATACATGCCGGTCAGGCCGACCGGGCTAAGGATGACCGGCATCGCCAGTTCGGTACCGAACAGCTGGGTGGTGAGGCTCAGGTCGTCGACATTGCGCAGGATGCGTTGGCGCAGGCTGATCTCGGCCAGGTCCGAACTGTTGGCGCGCAGTGTGTGCTCGGCGTAGGCACCGCCGTCGATGTAATCGAACAGAAAGCGCGGCAACTTGCGCTTGGCCGCAGCGCGGTAATCGGAAGCGGACGAGATGATCATCAACAGTGTCTCCCTGGGCAAAGTGCTACACCCTAAGCAAAGTTATGCCATGATGAAAACAACTTTTATCACTGTCATCCAGTCACTAAAGGAATACTGATGAACCTGCGAACCTTGCGTGCGTTTGTCGAAGTGGTGCGCCAGGGCGGGTTCTCCCAGGCGGCGGAAGTGGTTGCCCTGACCCAGTCCACCGTGAGCAAAGCGGTCAAGACCCTTGAGGACGAACTGGGCATGCCGTTGCTCAATCGTCTCGGCCACAGGAATGAACTCACCGCCGCTGGCGAAATTGCCTACCGCCGCGCCTTGGTGATGCTCGCCGAACGCACCGACTTGATGGCTGAAATCAACGACCTGCGCGGCCTCCAGCGCGGCGTGCTGCGCATCGGCCTGCCGCCGGTAGGGTGCGGCGTGTTGTTTGCGGCGATGTTCGCCACTTACCGCAGCCGTTACCCGGGCATCGACATCGAACTGACCGAGTACGGCAGTAAAAGGCTGCGCGAATGCCTGGAAGCAGGGGAGGTGGACCTCGCCGCCTTGCTGCTGCCGGTTGATGAAGGCTTCGACTACCAACCGGTGCGCAACGAGCCATTGATCGCCGTATTGCCCATGGGTCACCCACTGGCCCAGCGCGAGCGCATCGACTTCACCGACCTGGCCGACTCACCCTTCATCCTGTTCGAGGCCGGCTTTGCCCTCAATGCCAAGATCCTCAGCGCCTGTGAACGCAAAGGCGTGACCCCCAAAGTCACCGCCCGCAGCGGGCAAATAGACTTTATCGTCGACCTGGTCACCGCAGGGCTGGGCGTTGCCTTCCTGCCTAGGATGCTGGCGCACAAACACCAACATCCCGGCATCGCCTTGATCCCTCTGGACGAGCCTCATACCGATTGGCACATCGCCCTGGCCTGGCGCGCGAGCGCCCACTTGCCGCCAGCGGCAAGGGCCTGGCTGGATTTGGCCAAGGAACCGCCGTATTCAAGCGAGCAGGGGGACGATTTTGCGGAAAATTTCTGAGGACGCTTGACTTCTTCTTTTTAATCAGTAACATACGGCGCATTCCGCGATAGCTCAGTTGGTAGAGCAAATGACTGTTAATCATTGGGTCCCTGGTTCGAGTCCAGGTCGTGGAGCCAGATAGAGAAAAGCCTGTAGAGATACAGGCTTTTTTTTGCTTGGGATTTGACCCAGCAATCCAAACGCTTAGCGCGGTTCCCATGATGCCATCTCTAATCCTTCGATTCAGAGGTAAGGCCAATGAAAGTCGCTGCAGTCGTTTCAACCAAAGGCGGGCCGGGGAAAACCGCGGTTGGCGCCAATCTAGGCGCGTTCTGCGCCGACGCGTGTCATTGGACCTTACTGATCGATCTCGATCCCAGCCGTCACTGTCCTTGTTCTATACGCTAATGCGTGAGGCGCCGGGCGGGACCTACCAACTGATCGTTAATAATGAAATGCCTCCGCGGAGCGCTTTCTTCTGTCGGTAATGAGGTGAAGCGCTGAGCCAGGCATTTGATAAAATTGCTAGCGAATGTGGCCGCGGAAGTATCAACGGCCTTTAATAATTCACTATTATGAAAAACTATCATCAGTGCATAGGTGTAGACGCTACTTCAAAACCACCATTGATAACGAACTGAACGCCCATACAAACCAGTAGAAAACCAACGACTCGGGAAATTGCATCGATTCCTGACTCACCAAGCACTTTCATGATTCGCCCCGAACATCGTAAAGCTATCCAGAAAATAAGCGCAGTAATGATGAATACGGTTGCGGCTGCAAGATGAATGACGAGTGGCAGGGTCTGGTAGGTCGACTGCAGGGTAGAGGCGGAGCTGATAAGCAACGCTATCGTGCCTGGGCCTGCTGCACCAGGAAGAGCTAAAGGTACAAATGACAGATCGCGGAAATGTGGGGTTGATTTCTCTTTCTCTGAAAGGAAATCTTTCTGAACCTCCGTTTCGTCAGGTGTCGTTGCTGGAAAAAGCATGGCGAAACCGATGTAGGTAACGATCAGGCCTCCGGCTATTCTCAAGCCGGGAACAGATATTCCGAATACCTGCATTACCAGGCTGCCTCCGTAGAAGCTGACAAACATAATCAGAGCTACATACAAGCTTGCCTTCAGGATTTGCCGGTTACGCTCTACTGTAGGCAGCTTTCCTCCAAGGCCTAGTAAAAGGGAGATGCTAGTTAGAGGATTGGCCATAGGAAGCAGGGCCAATAGTCCAATAAGAACATGATGAAAGTAATTGCCCATAGTGTTTTTACTCGGTTATGCAACGAATAGGAGGCTATAAGATTATTAAGGTCGTACGTCATCTGCCCTAACGAGCCGATATCAAGTCAGGGCTCAATCGGGAAAGTATTTTTTTGCCTCTTCCGTGGTATAGCGCAGAAAGATCTGCACCGCCTGCGGAATCAAGCGTCGTGAGAGTAGAAAAGCATACAGCGACATGTTCTGGAGGGTATAGCCAGGTAAAACACGTACCAGTTTGCCGCTCTCTACGGCGTCATTGGCGCTGGGCAAATTGAACTGCGCGATGCCAAGTCCGCGCAGAGTAAGGTCCATGCGCGCATCGTTCGGTGTGGCAAGCAGGATAGCTTGCACCGGCGTCAGGTGTTTATGTCCTTGGGGGTCGATCAGCTCCCACTCGGGTTCTCCCTGACGCCCAAGGCAGGGCCATTGCAGGAGATCGTCCGGTACACGCGGAGGTTTCCTGCCGGCCAGTAACAGGGGAGAAGCGAATAACCCTTGTGGCATTGAACAGATTGGCCGAGCAACCAGCGACTTGTTAATCACTTCGGCGCGGCGATGACTGAAGTAGACATCCACTGGCTCTTCAATGGGGTTTGGCACGCGTGTGCTGGCCTCCACTTCAAAATGAATTTCGTGCTGTTCTTCCAGCATTCGAGCGATAGCCGGGTTGATAAACCAGTGCACAACCTCGGGCGATCCGACGACCCGGATGCGTCCTCTAATTTTTCCATCATCCGACTTGATCGCGCTTTCGACCTCTTGAAGGCCTTCGAACAAGGGCGCGATTTCGCTATAGAGCCGCTCGCCCGGGTCCGTCAATCGCATAGAGGGCATCCGATTGAACAAGCGCAGACCCAGGTGCTCCTCCAGCCGGGTCACGGCGCGACTGATGCTTGAAGTGTTCTGCCCAAGCCGTTCAGCCGCACGGCTGAAGTTCAATGTTTGCGCGGCAACGAGGAAGGTGTGGTATTCGCTCCACATGGCGTTGCTTTTATGCAATGTATAGTTGCTCCATATGGCATGGCTAAAATTAATAGACTAACACTATCATCACCAAGTCTGAGAGCCATTTAGCGTATAGGAGTTCAACTGTGACCTCGATAAATCGTATTTTTGCCAGCCTAGTTGCCTTGATGGGGCTGGGGCTATTGTTAGGTGGAGCTTACCTCTTAACCCTTGGCGGATCGTTTTATTACGTGCTGGCCGGATGGGCCTATCTGAGCGCTGGCGTCATGCTTTGGCGTAGGCAAGTTTGTGGAGTATGGCTGCTGGTAGCGGTTGCCGTGCTGAGTGTTCCATGGGCGCTCTGGGAGTCAGGCACGTTCTATTGGGCGCTGTTTCCACGCCTGCTCGTACCGGCAGCGTTGGCGAGCATCGGCTTGCTCCTGTTATCCACTTGGTCGCCTGCGGACTCCCGGCGTCGGATACGCGGCCTGGGTGTACTAGCGTTATTAGGGACGGCTGTGTTCTTTGGGTTTGCCTTTACTCCACATGGTGTCGTCTCGCCTGTCTCGGGCACACCTTTTACTGCAGCAGCTACAAACACCACGCCTTCAAATTGGTCCGCATATGGCCGAACCACTGCGGGTACGCGCTACGCGCCCTTTACGCAGATCAACCGTGACAACGTTCAGGACCTGAAAGTGGCCTGGAGGTATCGTACCGGCGCGAAGATGCAGTTGGACAAGGGCGCCGTGGATTCGAACACCCCATTGCAAATTGAAGATACGTTGTTCACTTGCACACCCGATGATCGCATTGCTGCCATCGATGCAGATACGGGGGTAGAACGTTGGAAATTCGATACCCATAGTGCATCTCCTATCTGGAACCGTTGCCGCGGCCTGGGTTACTACAAGCTCAAGGAGGCGCCGGCTGATGGCGTCTGTGCGGAACGAATCGTCAATTCCACCATCGATGCGCGCCTGATCGAACTAGATTCCAAGACCGGCAAGCAGTGCCCAGGTTTTGGCAGCGACGGCGTCGTCGACCTGAAGCAGGGCATGGGCGACGTTAAGCCTGGGTTCTACTTTCAGACCTCCGCGCCGCTGGTGGCGCGCGACTACATTATTATCAGTGGCTGGGTAGTTGATAACTACAGTCGCGGTGAGCCGTCAGGCGTGATCCGCGCCTTTGATGCCCGCACCGGCGCACTGGCATGGGCGTGGGACCTGGGCAACCCGGACATAACCGGCTTGCCACCGGCGGGGCAGACCTACACGCCCGGCACGCCCAACATGTGGACCGCCGCTGCCTATGACGACCAGTTGGGTCTTATCTATGCGCCGCTGGGAAATGCCACGCCGGACTTTTTCGGCATGGAGCGTCCACCGCACTCGGATGAATACAACTCTTCCCTTGTCGCCCTCGATATCATGACGGGTCGCCCGAAATGGAAATTCCAGACCGTCCATCACGACATCTGGGACTACGACTTGCCTTCTCAACCCGCGCTGGTCGATTTGCCTGACGGCCAAGGCGGAACCATCCCCGGGGTATTGCAAACCACCAAGCGTGGCCAGCTTTTCCTGCTAAATCGCGCCACCGGGGAGCCGATTGCGGACGTCGTCGAAAAGCCCGTGCCTACGGCCGGTGCGGTACCTGAAGAAAAGCTTTCGCCTACACAGCCTTATTCGGTAGGGATGCCGACTATCGGTGCCGAACACCTCACCGAGAAGAAGATGTGGGGGGCAACCATGTTCGACCAACTCATGTGCCGCATCATGTTCAAGCAACTGCGCTACGAGGGGGACTTTACGCCGATCGGTCTGACCAAGGCACTGGATCAGCCCGGCAATATCGGAGGATTCAACTGGGGTAGCGTCTCCTACGACCCCGTTAATCATCTGGCTTACATGAACGATATCCGGGTGCCGAACATCTTTTGGCTGATGCCTCGTGATGAATTCAATACTTGGACAAAAACCCACCAGATCGAGGTGAGCGGACATGGGCCATCACCGCAGTTGAAAACACCTTACGGTCAAGCCATTTATATCTGGATGTCATCCCTAGGGGTTCCGTGCAACCAGCCACCCTATGGGACCGTCACGGCGGTCGATCTGAATACGCACAAGGTGGCCTGGCAAGTGCCGGCTGGCACCACAGAGCAATTGGGGCCACTGGGTATCGCATCACACTTGCCCATGCCCATGGGCATGCCAACTTATGCAGGAACGATGACCACGGCAGGCGGCCTCGTATTCTTTGCGGGTTATCAGGACTACTACATCCGGGCATACGACGGGCAAAGTGGCAAACTCGTCTGGGAACATGAATTACCGGTCGGCGCCAGCGCCACGCCGATCTCCTACGTCTCGCCGACGACGGGCAAACAGTACGTTGTCATTTCCGTAGGCGGGGCAGCGCATTCTCCCGACACCGGTGACTATGTAATGGCCTTCAGCCTTCCGACATCCCAACCGTGAAGCGTCTGCAGCGACAGCAAAAGAAGGCGTTACTTGTACATGGCCAGCGCTGAATACGTGTTCAAAGCTGACGAGAAACCGGCGATGGCGGGCAGTCCTTATAAGCCCAGGCTGTCGCCGGCCAGGCGTGGCATATATTTTGTCGTAGGCTTATTCCTCGGGACCTGCACGACGCTGTGCAACGGCCTGGTGGCGAGCAATCTAGGCGTAATCTCTGGCTCTATTGGCGAGTACACGGCTCAGGTCTCATGGTTGGTGGCAGTTTTTTTGGCGATCAATGCCAGCGCCAACCTGACCTTGGTCAAGGCCCGGATGCAGTTCGGAATCCCTTTGGTCACGGCAAGCATTGTCGGTACCTACATCGCTGCCTGCGTGCTGCAGTTACTGTGGCCCACTCTGACAACTGCGGTCATTGCCACGGCGATCAACGGCTTGATGTGCGCGACGTTGATCGCCTTGAGTACCTATTATCTGATGCAGGCCCTAGCCCCATCGGCCCAGCCGATGGCCCTGATTATCAGCGTAGGGCTTACCCAGATAGGATCGCCGGTGGCGCGCATGATTCCCGTGGAATTTCTCGCCTCGGAACATTGGCTGGGGCTGCACTTGTTGAATCTGGGCATTGGTATGGCGGTGTTGGGTGTGACGTTGGCGGTGCCTTTGCCACGCAGTGATAGGGCCAGCGTGTTTTCTGCCTCGGACGCAGTGGTGATTGTATTGCTGGTTTCATCCTTCCTGCTGTTTGCCGGTGTGCTTGGCCTCGGCCGGAGCTATTGGTGGACCGACGCGCCCTTTCTCGGCTGGATGCTGGTGGCGGCTATCTCGTTGCTGGTGACGGTGGTGTTCATTGAACGACGTCGGCGTCAGCCGCTGTTGCAATTGGAATGGCTGGGCAGTTTCGACTTGATGCGTTTTGTTGCGATTGCGCTGCTGGTTCGGCTATCGCTGGCCGAGCAGACTTTCGGCTCGGTAGGTTTGCTATCAATGGGCGGGCTCAATAACGATCAGTTGCGTGTCCTGTTTGCGTGCGTACTGGTGTCGATGCTAATGGGGATTGTCGTCGCTTGCCTGACGTTGTCGCCCAAACGTATCCCCTGGCAGGTCATGGTCGCGGCGTTGTTTATCGCAACGGGAGCGTATCTGGACTCGCAATCCACCAGCCTCACGCGTGCGCCGCAACTGTACCTGAGCCAGTGTTTGATTGGGTTCGGTGCGACGCTGTTTATCGGGCCTGCCTTGATCTTTGGCTTCCTCAAACTGTTCGCGAAGGGACCTCAGTACATGATCACGCTCGTGGTCCTGTACGGGGCGAGCCAGAGTATCGGCAGCCTGGCAGGGTCGGCTGTAATGGGCAGCTACGAGTTCATCAGAACCCAGTCCCATATCGCTAGCCTGGCGGATAGTACGCCGATCACCAATCCCCTTGTCGTAGCGCGCCTCGGCATTGGCGAGGCGTTGCTTTCGAGTCATATAGCCGACCCGGAACAGCGCCAGAAACAGGGCAGCAAGCTGCTAGGACAGGCGTTGCAGCAACAGGCTAGCGTACTGGCATTCAATGACGTCTTTCGCATCGTGTCAGTGCTGGCTTTTGGCACCGCGATGTATGTGTTTTATCTGCAGATGTCGGCTTTTTTCCTCTCGCGCATCCGTCGCGAGCCTGAGAACGTAAATGACTGATTCCATGACTGCTCCATCGGATGTTGAACACACTGCTTCTCATTGGTCGCCCCCGCCCCGTGGCCGTTTGCAAGGCATCATCATGGTGCTGGCTGCGATTGGCGTTATTACGATCGTCCTGTACATCTGGAAGTTGCCGCCTTTTGACGCAGGTCTGCAACAGACAGATAACGCCTATGTGAGGGGGAGAACCACGGTGATTGCCCCTCAGGTCAGCGGCTATATCGTCCAGGTGGCCGGGCAAGATTTCGCGCAGGTCAAGCGAGGCGAGGTCCTTGTGCGTATTGACGATGAGGTCTATCAGGCGCAGGTAGATGAGGCGACGGCCAATCTTGGCGTCGCCAATGCCGACCTCTCCAACAACCAGCAGGCGCACGCTGCTCGCATGGCGGGCATCGAGAGTCAAGTTGCAGCTATGGCCGGTGCGCAGGCGCGCTTATTGCGTGCCCGCGCTGACATGCAGCGCGCAAACGCGTTGGTCATGGATGGCGCCATTTCTACGCGCGAGCGCGACCAGGCACGAGCCGATTTCAGTCAAGCCCAGGCCGAGGTACAGCAGGCGGGTGCGCAAGAGTCGATTGCTCGGGAGGAGTTGCGTACCGTGGATGTCGGCCGTGAAGGTCTGGAAGCCCAGGTGCGGGTGGCACAGGCAAAACTGCGTGCGGCTCAGATTGATCTTAATCACACGGTCATCCAGGCGCCGGAGGATGGCGTGCTCGGAGAAGTGGGCGTGCGGTTGGGCCAATTCGTGACCCACGGTACACAATTGATGTCGGTAGTTCCCGCTGATCACTGGATAGTCGCGAACTACAAGGAGGCGCAGACTAAGGCTATTGCGCCCGGGCAGATCGCGACTCTCAGGATTGATGCGTTAGGAGGGGCGACGCTAAAGGGGCATGTCGAGCGGCTCTCACCAGCGACGGGCTCGGAATTCGCGGTGCTCAAGCCGGACAATGCAACGGGCAATTTCGTCAAGGTACCGCAGCGTATCGGGGTGCGCATATCTGTTGATCCGGACCAGCCTTTCGAGTCTTCGCTGCGCCCGGGCATGTCGGTTGAGGTCGATGTCGATACGCGTCATCGGTGAGGAGGCGGCTATCAGCATTCAGTTGCTGTTGAGAGTCCCCAGGACCCCTCCGTGAATTTCCCTGACTTCTTACGAGCTGAAAGCATCAGCGCTTTTTGAGCATCATTGAGTTCGCGGAACCGGGCGATTTTGTTGACCTCGTCAGGCGGCATGTTCAGACATATCCACCACTCAATCAGGTTCAGCATCGGTTCTGCCGCTTTGGGTATTGGAGGAGCGGTTCAACGGTGAAGCGCGCTACGGACCGGTAACAGGCCGCAGCGCCGAGGAGAGGGGAGAGAAAAAGCGAAAGGGTTCAGCCGTGAATATGTTCAGCCGCATGCATGGCCAGGTAGGCATCCAGCTTCTTGTCTTTCAAACCCAAGGTGTCGAGAATTTGCGCCATGAAACTGACCGGCGCGCTGCCAGGAGCCGTGACCACACCCTGGTCGGCAACGGCGTGCGGTACGTCCTGGTAATAATCTGCTCCGCGATAATGCACCTGCTTGAGGTTGTCAGCGGAGTTGGAGGTGTGCTGCAAGTGATCCAGCACTCCAGCCTTGGCCAGTACGCGGGTACCGTCACAGATTCCCGCCACGACGATGTTCCTGGCGTGAGCCTCACGGACCAGCGCCTCGATGGCGGGGGCGTTGTCTGTTCTCCAGATCGGGCCTCCCGGCACAATCAGCAAGTCGACATCTTCCAGCCGAATGGCCTCGATGGCCAGGTCGGGAATGATGGTCATGCCTCCGGATGATGTTACTTGCTTGCCACCGGGAGCGGCAAAACAAGTCTCGAAGCCATAGTAGGCGCGGCCCGTGGAATTGATCAGCGCGGGCTCCCAGTCAGAAAAATTCTCGGTGAGAATAGTAACGGCACGTACCATTTGAGTGTCCTTCTCAAGTTTCCATGATAATCAGCAGCAACCTGCCCAGTAGGGTTGTCCTTGTGGGCATTGCTGTCGAGTGTACTCGCCAGCGGGGCTGATGAATGGTGTGGTGGAGTATTGGCAGTATGTGTTTCAACTGACAATGACAGTGATCAACGCGGCGGTATATTCAGGCGTGAAACGTTGAGAGGGTGTTCTGGTGCGCTGCACAGCTCGCCGTTGGGCAGCAAGTCTGCCTCCAGCGCAGCGGCTTTAGAGCGGCCCGGCGCCTGCACTGGGTAAGCATAAAGGCTGTGCATCTAAAACGTGCGCGGTGATTGAACCGCTGGCGGGATGGAGTCGAACCGTTGCGCAAGGCTCCAGCCTGATAGCCGCTGCAGCTCATCGACATCCATCGACTCATCTTCCTGCGCGGTGTAGCACTCGTCACCACTGCGCCTGTCATCGGGATAGACCATAAAACCACCACGGCCGTCAGGGCAGTCGGGCAGATACACCGAGGTCAGGTTGCGTTGCTCATCGAGGTGCGCATTCAAGCGCGCGATATAGATACCCATCGAAACCGCCACACCAATAACCAGCACCACGCAGGCGACCAACTGGCTGGCATAGTTGGCGCCCAGCTCATCACGACGCACGGGCGACATGACACGACCCTGTCTGCTCAACATTCTGGCCAATCAGAAACCAGCCACTGCCTCCCATGCGTACCAACTGAGTTTGCTGTGGAAGGATGCCCACCATCAGCGCGAGGAAAATCACGGCTAACAGCACCCCTTTGATCATCGAATACAGGTTCATGACGGTGACGAGCTCTGGATAAGAAGAGCCTTAGCCTAAGCAGCACGGGGTTAACACCAGGTAAACATCGCAGGAAACAGCCCGACTTCCGCTATCCTTCACACCGCTGAGCACCATCTGCCCGAGGGTTTTTCCGTGCATATTCATCTGCTGCTGGTCGAGGACAACCTGGACCTGGCCACCACTGTCATCGAGTACCTGGAGATCAGCGGAATCGTCTGCGATCACGCCAGCAATGGCCAGGCCGGGCTCAACCTGGCGCTCAACCAGCATTACGACGTCATTCTGCTGGACATCATGCTGCCGCGACTGAACGGCCAGCAGTTGTGCGCAGGGTTACGCCAGCAAGGCATCCAGACCCCCATCCTGATGCTGACCTCGCTGGATGCGTTGCCCGACAAGCTCGCCAGTTTTGCTGCGGGAGCCGACGACTATCTGGTCAAGCCGTTCGAGCTTGCCGAGCTGGTGGCGCGGATTCGCGCCTTGAGCCTGCGGCGCAGCGGCCAGACCAGCCGCCTGCAAGTAGACGACTTGGTCATGGAGCTGACCACCCGCAAAGTCAGCCGGGCAGGGCAGGAGCTGCATCTGTCACCCATTTGCTGGGCCTTGCTGGAGCACTTGATGCGGGCCAGTCCCGAGCCTGTTCCCAGGGAGCGGTTGGAAAGCAAAATCTGGGGCGATGAGCCGCCCGACAGTAATACGCTCAAAGTGCATATGCATCGGCTGCGCAAGACGGTAGACAAACCTTTTGGCCGGCCATTGATCCATACCCTGGCGGGTGTCGGCATCCAGGTAAAGGCCCATGCGTAGCGGCCTGAGCCTGAAGTGGGTAATCAGCGGCAGTTTCCTGTGTCTGATTGCGGTGGTGCTGGTGATCTATAGCAGGCTGCTGCCTGAATTCACCGTGCGCGGCCTGTTCTACACCGCCAGCGCGATGATGGAGGAGGAAGCCCTGTATTTTCTCCGGCACTACAAACAGGACCCGACCACGCCGACGCCGCACAATTACTACTACACCAGCGTCATCGGCAAGGAGGCGTTGCCGCAGGACGTGCGCGAGTTGCTGAATGCACCGCCGAGCCTGTCCTTTGGTGCGGTGAATATCTTCGGCGATCTCTATTCCGATGACGACGAGGCGCCGTTCCATATCGTTCTCGAACAACCTCTGGGCGACGGCAAAACCCTCTACATGTATGACATCGACCACGATAAGGAAGTAGGGGGAGAGGTGGAGACGCCATTGTCCGACGCCTACTTTGACCAGGTACTGGAAAGCGTCCAGCTCATCAGCCTGGCCGTATTCGTGCCGGCGCTGATTATCATCGCGCTGTTGGTGTGGTGGTTGGTGCGTCCGCTGGGACGTCTGATCCAATGGTCCAGCACCCTGAACAATCCTGACGCCCTGGCCAGCGAGCGGCCGGGTTTCAACTTCAAGGAGTTCAATATGTTGGCCGATGCCCTGGCCAAAAGTGTTGAACAAGTGCAGGCCGCCAGCCAGCGAGAAGGCCGTCTGTTGCGCTACACCAGCCATGAACTGCGCACGCCGCTGGCGGTGCTCAAGGCCAATATCGAATTGTTGGCCCTGCAATCGGGTGGTGTGCTACCACCCTCGTTGCAGCGCGTAGAACGCTCGGTGCTCAATATGCAGCTCATCGCCGAGACATTGCTGTGGATGAGCCGCGAACGTCCAGAGTCGTTGCCCGAGGAAGACGTTAATCTGAGCGAAGTAGTTGGCGAACTGATTGAAAGGCACCGCTACCTGATCGGTCACCGGGATATTGAGCTAAGCATCGACATCCACAACGAACCTTGCCGGCTGCCCCCTACGGCTTGCCGTATCGTGATCGGCAACTTCCTGCGCAATGCGCTGCAATACGCGGAAGAGGGCACGGTGGATATCAGTTTCAAATACCCCCGGCTGGTGATTGCCAATTACATCAGTGAGGTCAAGCCGCGGCAGGAGTCCGATGATTTTGGATATGGGCTTGGGTTGCAGTTGATGCGGCAGTTGTGCGCAAAGCTGGGCTGGCAGATTGAGGTGATCCGCGAGCAGCAACGGTTTACGGTCATTCTTGATTTTACGAATGTACGGGACACGCCGCCGGCAGACGGCGCATCTGGAGTCTGTTGAACGATTGTGCCTAAGCGAGCTTCACATTCATGGTGATGTAGGCGGTGAAGACCTTGACGCCGCCCGCATCGAAGATCTCCACCGGCACGATCTTGTCTCCGGCGGTTTGCCAATCGATAGCGCTGCCATCGGCAACAGCGCGGATATCGGTTTTCGCCTTGGCCAGATATTCCACAGTCATGCCTTTGGGAATCCAGCGTGCGCCTGCGGGGATCGACGCGTCGGTCATCATGCCGCCGGCCAGTTCGGCGGCGTTGCACAGTGCGATGGCATGCACCGAGGCCAGGTGATTGGTGATTTCCTTGCGAAACGGCACGGTGACCACCGCATGGTTGGGTTTGAGCTCCGCGATCTCGGGAGTGATGGTGCTGAAGTAGGGTGCCATTTGGCACGCCAGGTTGCTGAATGCGGCGGGGCCTACGCTATTGAACATGCTCAGGGCTTGGCTCATCGGAATATCCTCAAGGGTCATTTGCAGAATAATATTCTGTAACGGAACAATATTCTGTTGATTCCACGGCTGTCAACCTGAGCTTTCTCTGCCGGTCGTTCAGCCTATAAACTGTTTTGATTTGGCGTTCCTCCATGCACTCCATCGATCTCATCGAGCGCACCTTCCCCGGCAGGCGCAGCGACCTCAAGCGCATCATCCTGCGCGAAGCACTGGCGTGTTTTAACGAGGTGGGCATCGAGGCGACCTCTATCGAAACCATTCGCGCGCGCTGCGACACCAGCGTGGGCGCTATCTATCACCACTTCGGCAATAAAGAAGGGTTGGTCGCTGCGCTGTTCTTTGCGGCGCTGGAGGACCAGGCCAGTCTGCGTGACCACTATCTGCAAGCAGCGGACACCGCCCACGCAGGCGTCGTCGGGCTGGTGTACAGCTACGTTGAATGGGTGACCGCACAGCCGGACTGGGCGCGGTTCGTGTTCCAAAGCCGTTTTTCCGTCTCCAGCGGCCCGTTCAAGGACGAGCTGCTTGCACGCAATAAACAGCGCAACCAACAGTTGAAGGAGTGGATGAGCGGGGAAGGGCGCAAGGAGCATTTCAGTCATTTGCCTGCCGAGCTGATCCCTTCGCTGATCATTGGCGCGGCGGAAAGTTACTCGCGTGCGTGGTTGTCGGCGAAGGTCAAAAAGAGTCCATTTGAATACCGCGAACTGCTGGCTGAAGCAGCGTGGCAGTCGATCAGCCTGGGTTAGTCAGTCCTCCATCCCCTGTGGGAGCTGTCGAGCTTCAGCGAGGCTGCGATAGCGGTGCTTCAGGCGATGAGCCTTTCGGCAATGCCGCCATCTGATCAAATTCCGTCTAGGGCTATACTTGCCTCCTTCCAACCAATCGAGAACCCCATGAGCACGTCTCTTTCCCTGACGCCCGTGCGCAAGCCCGTCGCGCCACTGATTGCCTTTATCATCCTGGTGGCGGGCGCGCTGTTCCTGCAAAACATGGTCGGCGCACGCCAAGTGTTGCTGCTGGTGGTCGGTGCCGCGCTGGGCCTGACGCTGTATCACGCAGCCTTCGGTTTCACCTCGGCCTGGCGCGTGTTTATCAATGATCGGCGTGGCGCTGGCTTGCGTGCGCAGATGGTGATGCTGGCGGTGGCGGTGCTGTTGTTTTTCCCGGCGTTGGGCGCGGGCACTTTGTTCGGTCAGCCGGTCGTGGGGCTGGTGGCGCCGGCCGGTGTGTCGGTGGTGTTCGGGGCGTTCATCTTCGGGATCGGCATGCAGCTGGGTGGTGGTTGTGCGTCGGGTACTTTGTTCACCGTGGGCGGCGGTAATGCCCGGATGTTGGTGACGCTGCTGTTCTTTATCTGCGGCTCGTTGATCGCCACCCACCATGTCGACTGGTGGTTTGCACTGCCATCGTTCCCGGCGGTTTCCATTGTCAAAAGTTTCGGTGTGCTGCCGGCGCTGGTCTTGAGCCTGGCGGTGTTCGCGCTGATTGCAGTGGTGACAGTGCGCCTGGAAAAGCGCCGTCACGGCCAGCTTGAACAAGGCGTGCAAAGCGAGCACCAAGGGCTACGCCGCTTCCTGCGCGGACCCTGGCCGCTGGTGTGGGGCGCGATTGGCCTGGCGCTGCTCAACTACGCCACCCTCGCCCTGGCCGGACGGCCGTGGGGCATTACCTCGGCGTTCGCGCTGTGGGGCGCCAAGGTGGCGAGCGGGCTGGGCGTGGACGTTGCCAGTTGGGCGTTCTGGCAGATGCCGGGCAATGCCAAGGCCCTGGCTGCACCGGTGTGGGAAGACATCACCAGCGTCATGGACATCGGCATTGTCCTCGGCGCGTTGTTGGCCGCAGGCCTGGCCGGGCGTTTCGCGCCCAGCCTGAATATTCCAGCGCGCTCGTTGATCGCGGCTGTGATCGGCGGCCTGATGCTTGGCTACGGTTCGCGCCTGGCCTATGGCTGCAACATCGGCGCGTACTTCAGTGGCATCGCCTCGGGCAGCCTGCATGGCTGGGTGTGGCTGGTGGCGGCCTTTATCGGTAACGGCGTGGGCGTGCGCCTGCGGCCCTTCTTCTTTGCGGGCGAACGGCCCCAGGTGGCCTTGAGTGGCTGCTGAGCAGTCCACCCACATTCGCCTGGCGCGCGCGCAAGATGCCGGTTTGTTGCCCGCCATCGAGCAGAGCGCAGCCCAGGCATTTCGCGCAATCGAAGGGCTGGCTTGGCTGGCGGATGCCGCGCCGATCGGCGTCGAGTGCCATCGGCAGTGGATCGCGCTATCGACCTGTTGGGTGGTGGTTGATCACCACGATCACCCTCAAGGCTTCCTCAGCGCAGAACGCTTTGGCGACGACCTGCATATCCATGAAGTGTCAGTGGCTCAGCCGCTCCAAGGCCAGGGCTGGGGGCGCAGATTGGTGGAAACGGCGATAGATCATGCCCGCGCCCAACACCTGCGTGCGGTGACGCTGACCACCTTCGTGCATGTACCCTGGAATGCTCCGTTCTATCGGCGCCTGGGCTTTGCGCCTCACGTTGATTCGCGTCTGGAAACGATCCTGGCGGACGAGTACGCCCATGGCTTCGAACCCGGCAGCCGTTGTGCCATGGCGTGCCCGGTGACATGTCCGAATCCGTCCTGAAGTAGTCTGCCTTGCGTCTGTCGCGCACTGTGGGTGGTCCTTACCATGGCGTGCATCGTTTACCCATTGATGCAAGCCACAAGGACTGTCCATGACCCATAAAGCCCTGATCGTGATCGACGCGCAACATTCATTCCGCCATTCAACCTATTGGTCCGAAAATGACCTGCCCGACTATCTGGAAAAACAGCAGGCCCTCATCGATGGCTGTGTTCAGCGCGGCATCCCGGTGATACAAGTCTTCCATGTTGAAGACCAAGGGCATTTCTCCATGCAATCGGGCAACGTCAGGGCATTGAGCGAGCTGTCGATCAAGCCGCAACTGGTGATCCATAAGCGCTACCACAGTGCTTTGGCCGGTACGCCACTGGCCGCTCGGTTGGTGGAAATGGGCGTCACCACGCTGATCATCAGCGGCATCCGCACTGAGCAATGCTGCGAGACCACAACGCGGCACGCTGCGGACAGCGGCTTCAAGGTGGATTTTGTCAGCGAGGCGACGTTGACCTTCCCGATGACCCACGTGCGTAGCGGCCGGGTCTATACGCCGGCTGAGATTCGCGAACGCACGGAGTTGGTCCTCGATGACCGCTTCGCCCGCATCGTAACGGTCGCCCAGGCACTGGCGGAGTGAAGCGGTGAGCGTACCGGTGCTGTTCGTGCTATTGCCAAACGTGCTGATGCTCGACCTGGCCGGGCCTGCCGAAGTACTGCGCCTGGCCGCGCAGGTCGACGACCCGGCGGCGGTGGATTTCGACTTGCAATACGTCAGTCCGGTGGCAACGCTGCACACCTCCATCGGCTTGCCGCTGATGGGGCTGGCGCCGCTGCCGCCGACCCTGGCCCCCGGTACGCTGGTGGTGTTGGTGGGCTCCACGATGAACGTGTCGAAAGCCCACCAAAAGGCCTTCGAATCGGCCAGCCATCAGCTCACCCAGTGGCTGCAAAACGTCGTCGCGCCCTCGGCCGAGCGTCTGGTGTGCGTGTGCGCCGGCGCATTGAGTGCCGCCAGGGCCGGGCTGCTCGATGGGCGCCAATGCACCACGCACCATTCTCTGTGCGCCACCCTGCAGGCCCTCGCCCCCAAGGCCCGGGTGCTGGAAAACCGTCTGTACGTCACCGATGGCCCTGTGAGTTGCAGCGCCGGTATTACAGCGGGTATCGATCTAATGTTGCACCTGGTTGCCGAACTGGCCGGGCCACGGCTGGCGTGCGCGGTGGCGCGAGACATGGTGGTGTACCTGCGCCGCAGCGGCAGCGACCCGCAGTTGTCGCCCTGGATAACCGGGCGCAATCACCTGCACCCGGCGGTGCATCGTGTGCAAGACGCCATCGCCGCCGCGCCCTGTGAAACCTGGACGGTCACCCGCATGGCAAGCCTGGCCTGCACCAGCAGCCGGCACCTGGCGCGCCTGTTCCAGGAGCACGTACAGATCAGCCCCTTGGATTACCTGCATCGCCTGCGCCTGGCCGTAGCCCGCGAACTGCTGGCCGAGTCGGCCCTGGACATTGAAACCGTCGCCGAACGCGCAGGCTTTGGTTCGGCGCGGCATCTGCGGCGTATCTGGGGCAGGTATGAAGCGGCCACCCCTTCAGCCATGCGCCTTACTCAGCAGGCGTCTCGGGGGACGTAACCGGGTCCTGGCCAGCTTCGGTTTCCAGCTTCAAACGGTCGGCCTTGCTGATGTATCTGTCTTTGCTTTTGGGCGCCAGCTTGGCACTGGCCTTTTTCGCTTTGGCTTTGAAGAGCTGCTGGAGTTTTTTCTGGCGGTTCATGTCGCGGTGCCTGAGAGGGAAAGGCGCGGATGATACCAGTTTCAACAAATGTGACCGGGCGCTGGGTTAATACCAGTCAGTTAAGGCAGAGCCGGTAACTGTGGCGAGGGAGCTTGCTCCCGCTGGGCTGCGTAGCTGCCCCAAAAAAGCTGGGAGCGCTGCGCACTCCAGCGGGAGCAAGCTCCCTCGCCACGGGCTCAGCGCGCCAGGAACTGGGTGATCAGCGTGGTTATCTGCTGCTGGATCACGGGCCGTGGCCGCGCGCCTTCGCCGTCCTGGCAAATGATGCTGTCACCGGGCACATCAGCGTCAAGCACCGCTGCCGCCCCCGGTTTGCACTGGGACATAAAACTGAAGTGGTTGGCGTCCTGGATCTCCACGTACTGTGTCGACGTTTTTGGCAGCCGCTTGGCCATGTCGGCGGATTCCATCTGCGCCGGCAAATCCGCTGACGGCACACCGGCGGCGATCACCAGAGCCGGCACCGGCAATGCCGCCAGGCTCGCATTGGTAAAGCCGCGCGACAAGCCCAGGTCCAGAGACACCACAGCGGTCACGCGCTTGTCACGCAAGTCCGCGGCCACTTGAGCCTTCCCGCTCGGCGTACCTTCAGGGTTCATCTCACGGTAGGCCTTGCACGCCACCAATGTCGGATGGGTCTCGCAGTCCCGGGCAAACAACGCCGGGTCAAAACGCGCCCCCGCGCTCTCCATGACCGTCCAGCCACCCAGGGAATGGCCTATCACCGCGATCCGCCCGCTATCCACCGCACCGAATGGCTCGGGCTGCGCCAACAGCGCATCGATGGCCCGGCTTAAATCCCTGGGCCGTTGCCACAACTGCGCAGCGGCTTGCGCGCTGCGATCCTGGCTGGTGGTGCCAGGGTGATTCACTGCCGCCACGATATACCCCTGCCGGGCCAGCGCACTGGCCAACCACGCCTGCTTGCCCCAATTGCCACCGTAGCCGTGGGAGAGCACCACCACCGGATGTTTACCGGGCGCCGGTGCGGCATCAGGCACCGCAAGCACACCGATGAACACCAGGTTGTCAGCGATCAGCTTGGGTTGGGCGGTGCTGGTGGAGGGGTACCACACGGCCATTTCCAGTGGGCGAATGTTGTGAGTGTCAGGGATGGTGGTGGTTTGGAAACCGATGGGGTCGTTGGCGAGTGCAGGCCCAGTCAGGCTGATCAGGAGCAGGGCGGCGAGGGGGGCTTTCATTGTTTTTATCGTCCTTGAAATGAAGGACGCAGCATGACCTGAAACGAGCGGTTCAGGTAGAGGGGAGGCGGTCACCCGCCCCCCCAATAATCAATCAGCTCCTTATAAACGCCAGCAAATCCGCATTAATCGTATCGGCATGGGTAGTAGGCATGCCATGCGGGAAGCCCGGGTAGATTTTCAGCGTGCTGTTTTTCAACAATTTGGCGGACAGCACCCCGGCATTTTCATGGGGGACGATCTGATCATCGTCGCCATGCATGACCAATACGGGAATCTGGATGCTCTTCAGGTCTTCGGTGAAATCGGTCTGGGAAAACGCCACGATCCCGTCATAGTGCGCCTTGGCACAGCCCATCATGCCTTGCCGCCACCAGTTCAGGATGATGCCCTCGGACGGCTTGGCGCCTGGGCGGTTATAGCCGTAGAAAGGTCCGGCGGGAACGTCCTGATAGAACTGTGCGCGGTTGGCTTTCAGCTGCGCCTGCAAGTCGTCGAACACTGACTTGGGCAGGCCACCAGGATTGCTCGGGGTCTGGACCATCAAAGGAGGGACGGCACTAATGATGGCGGCCTTCGAGACGCGCTCTTCACCGTGGCGGGCGATGTAATGAACCACTTCACCGCCGCCGGTGGAGTGACCGACATGCACCGCAGTTTGTATACCCAGGTGCTCGACCACCGCCGCAACGTCGTCGGCATAGTGGTCCATATCGTGCCCGTCCCAGACCTGGCTGGAACGCCCGTGGCCACGCCGGTCGTGGGCAACGACCCGGTAACCTTCGCCCAGGAAAAACAGCATTTGCGCGTCCCAATCATCTGCGCTCAGTGGCCAGCCATGATGGAAGAAAATGACCTGGGCATCGCGTGGGCCCCAGTCCTTGTAGAAAATTTCAACACCGTCTCGCGTGGTGACGTAGCCCATGTTCGCCTCTCCCAAATGAAATGATGGCCTGATCGAATCGCGATCATGGCGCTGGATTGACCCACTGCGGCCCATGCGTGTCTGGCAAGCGCGCCGCCTACCAATTGCCGCCTTGGCCGCCCAATGACTTTAGGTTTAAAGTCAACTTTAAGGTCAATGGTTTTTTGTGGGTGGTACATGAGAATAGGCGAGTTGGCAAAAATCAGCGGGTTGGCGGCCTCACGCATCCGCTTCTACGAGGCGAGCGGTCTGATCCAATCGGTTGAGCGTAAATCCAACGGCTATCGGGACTATACGCCCGGCACCGAGGCGGTGTTGGAGATCATCAAGGGTGCCCAGGCAGCCGGTTTCTCTCTGGAAGAAATCCGGCAGTTAATGCCCCGCAGTGCCGGTGGTTGGCAGCATGACGAGCTGCTCAGCGGGCTCAAGCACAAGGTCGAGGAAATCGAGGTTCTGCAACAACGGCTGGCCCAGAACAAGGCGCAGTTGCTGAACGTCATCAAGGGCATCGAAGGCAAGCCCGAGGGCATGGCCTGTGCCGAGAATGCGCAGATGCTGATAAACCGTCTGCGCGAGGAAGGGGGCGCTCCAGCCTCATCCACAAAAAAAAGCGCCCGCCGGGCCCCGAGGGCCTGACCGGCGCACGAGGTTCAGCGTTCGCCAATCAGGTTGACGAGCGGCTCTGGCGCATAGAGTGCGCTCTGGAACTCGGGTACGTATTCGTACTTCACCATTTTCCCCAGCTTGAGGTCGCGCAGGTAATCGGACAGGCTGCCATCGCCTAGCGTGAGGGTGGCTGAGTCTGCGTCACGGCTGGAGCCATGGCTGAGCTGGCGGGAAACCGCATACCCATAGGCCAGTTGGCCGTGGTGATCGAGATTGGTGAAACTGCTGGTGACCAGGTCCATATCACGGGACAGCTTCTCAAGCTTTTTAGCCTTGAACGACACGTCCAGTTTGCCGGTCTTGCTATCGGTAATGTCATACACCACCGAGTGCCCATCCTCTTTGCGATCAATGCCGGTCAGCCATTTCGGCAGGTTGTAACCGACCACCCCGCGCACCCGCGCCAGCTCGGTATTCACCGGCAGCTTGAGCACATAGCCCCAAAAGTCCTGCGACATCGACTGGCCCACCAGCGTAAAGGGGCCCAGGTTGGCTTTGCCAGGTTTGTTCGTGATGATCGACACGGCGACTTCGTTATAGGCGTCGTTATCGCAATGCTCATAGGTGTACGCAGTAAACGCGATCAGCCCGCGACCCGGCCAGACTTGCAAGGGCTGCACGGCGGCCAGTACCTGCGGTGGCATCAACGCCCGAAGCTTATCGATGTCGGCTGTATAGACTGCTGTTACCCGACTGTTCTGGTAGTAAAAATTGGGCGAGTAGGATTCAAAACCGATGTCGACCTTGTGCTTTTGCAACCCTTTGAACCAGCTTAAATCAACCCCGGGTAATTCTGCTGCAACCACCGACAACGGCGGGTTGGAGCGAAAGCGGTCGTACAAGCCACCCTTGACGACGGGCACCTGCTGGCCGGCGATATCGATGTGGGTTGTGTCGTTGGGGCTGGGCATCTCGGGCGTTCCGGCCAACGCAAGGTTGGCAAAAGGGGTGAGCAGCAATCCGGTTAAAATGGCGCTTGGAATGTTCAATCGGTTTTCTCCAGAGAGGGGCTAGGCGCTATCGTTCGTGGGACAGCTCGGTTATTACGGCGAGTGCGACGGCCTTGGGCGATTGCGGGTTCTGGCCCGTGATCAGGCGGCCATCGGTGATGACAAATGAGGTGAACGGCACCCAGCCCTTGCGGTAACGCGCCCCTTGGCTCAGCAGCCGGTCTTCAAGCAAGAACGGCACCTCACGCTTCATGCCCGATAGCAGTTCTTCGCGATTGGAGAAGCCGGTGATGTTTTTGCCCTTGATGATCGCGTTGCCCTGTTCATCCTTCAGATCCAGCAGGCCCGCCACACCGTGGCACACGGCCGAGACGATGCCGCCCTGGTTGTAAATGGTTTGGGCGACACGTTGCAGGTCGAGGTTGCCAGGGAAGTCCCACATGACACCGTGGCCGCCGGTGAAGTAGATCGCGCGAAATTGCGACGGATCGACATTGGCGATGGGCAGCGTGTTTTGCAGCCGGGCGCGAAAGGCCGGGGACTGCAACTGTTCACGCGCCGCCTTATCCATGTACAGCCAACCGAGGCTGCGCTCGTCCAGAGGCACAGCACCTCCTTTGGGGCTGGCAAATACCGTCGTGTAGCCAGCCGCTTCCACGACCTCGGTGAAATGCGTCAGCTCTGTCAGCCACAGGCCCGTGGTATCGGGCCTTGAGGGGTAGCTGGCGTGGTTGGTCATGATCACCAGGATCTGGCGATTGTTTGCAGCGGCCGTGGAAGGGCCGGGTTCAGCCTGTGCAAATGTCATAAGCGCGCCACCTATCGCTACCAACGCAAAAGAAATAAGGGTTTTGAGCATGATCCAGGGTCCAGTAATCCTGTCGGTTGGTGCATGCTCACCTTAAACCTCGCTTTAAGGTCAACCCCTGCTTTGGCAAAAAAAAACCGAGTCGTCTTGGGGCGCGACGGCTCGGCTTTTTTTGGGCGTGTTGAACGTTTAGCCAGCTGCTACAGCCGCCTCGCGCTCCATCAACTTATCGACCAACAACATTCCCAGCTCACTTAACTGATGAATCGCCAACGCGACGTCGCGCTGTTTACCGGTCAGTTCATCCGACAGGTCGAGCAGCAGGGCGGTTACTGAGGAAAAGGTTTCATAGCTATTGGCGACGAGCATTTCATTGCTGGCATCGTCGGCAACGCTGAACAGCGGTGTCGAGGGTGGAGGAGAGGGTTCGGCGTTGGGGTTGAGGGCGTGATCGATCGCACGACGGGCTGCCTGATCAAGCTTCAGGTTTGGATCGTTTGGAGGGTTTGGGGTGACTTTGTACATATGCGTAATTCCTGAATGGGGCCGACACCGTTTCGCTACTAAACGAAAGGGTGGCAGCTGTACGCAGGTTAGTAGACCGGGGAATTACACAAAGCCGGCGCGCCCGAAGGCGCCCTACGCACAGCCACCATCAGGCACAGACAGGAACGTCTGATAGATGAAGCTCATGCACTAAGTGTAATTGACCCTCGGGCTACTAAACCCGATCACTGAGTTGTCAGCGACCGAGCCACCTTAGAGACGCCCATCCAAGCGCACAAGCCGGCGGATTCTGACGCAACTGTAGGCAATGGAGCAAGGTGGTGCAGCTTGCTGTAGGACGGGTCTACATCAACGCCGGCCCACTCACTCACTCCCTGTAGGAGCGAGCTTGCTCGCGAAAAAACATAGGCGCCGCGTTCATTCTGGATGAACACATTATCTTTACGTTCTTCGCGAGCAAGCTCGCTCCTACAGAGAGGATGCCTCAGTCGCGACGCAACGTTTCGGTCTTGAGGACACAAGCGCTAATAGTATTGCTCGGCTGCCTGCGCGGCGGCTGGACTAGGATTTTTTCTGGCGGTGCACACCGACATTAAAAATTCACTGGCATCTACAAGGAGTAGCCAGTAGGCTACATTTGAATCTGTGACCAATACGATCGGCAGGACGCCCGAGTTCGATACATGGCTCGACGGTATGAAGGATGTGTGGGGTAAGACGGCTGTACTGATCCGCCTGGATCGAGCCGAAGAAAACAATTTTGGCGATTGCCAGCCTGTAGGCGATGGCATGAGTGAAATGCGTGTGTTTGTCGGGCCCGGCTACAGGATTTACTTTGTGCGCACGGGCATCACCGCTTACCTGATGCTGTGGGGAAGCGATAAAACCGACCAGAAACGAGGAATCAAGCGGGCAAAAGAGATTCTTGATGCCCTGAGAGGTCAATGACATGAGTCAGTCAACATTCAAACCAGAGGACATGCCGATCCTCGAGCTGGATACATCCGGCACCAGTGCCTATGAGGCTTCACGCTTCCTTGATAGCCCGCAAACCATCAGTGCCTATCTTGCGCAAAGCATGGCGTGCCATGACCCGCAAGTCCTTATGAAAGCGCTGGCCGAGGTTGCCAAGGCCCAGGGTGTGAACAAGGTTGCCGAAGCGGCGGGGGTGAATCGGGAGAGCCTGTATAAAACCCTGAAAGGCGGCTCAAAGACGCGTTATGAGACGGTCCAGAAGCTGATGCTGGCATTGGGGGTGGAACTGACGGTGCGACCGATTACTGCGACCCCCCCTAAAAAAACGGCTGCCATCGGTACAGAGAAGCTGTATTGAAATGCGCATGGTCTTGTAGGAAATCGACCTCTGGAAGCGTAAGGGTTTCCCTATAATGCTGTTTATATATCCAGTATTTGCAGGTCTGCGCGCTCATGAACCGAAAATGAGTGAAAAATGGGCCTGTGGCAAAAAAAAGCCACTCCGTTAGGTTGACGTCCTCTCCTTCAAGAAAGGAGAGTTCTTAATCAAGTGAATGGAGTCACAACATGAACAAACCACAAACCCAGACACCTCTTCGCCATGGTCGTGTCACATCCCCTTCCAGCCGTGGCGCAGTTGCCGTGGATCTTGGCCTGCTGGAAACCTGGCAGGTCAACGAAATGGAAGGCGGCAAGAACTTCCCGGCACTGACGGCCGGTCCGTTCCCGGCGCCTTATCAAACCGACAGTGACAGCGTCACCCCACCCGCCGACGGCGTCATCCTCAGCGGTGGCAAGACCGATGCCCGTGACTGCATCAACTTCACCCACGAGGAAATGGCCAAGAAACTTGGCCGCGCCTTCACCTGGCCGTTGCTCAATGTCGAGCCGGGTCAGACCTTCAAGGTCACCTGGGCATACACCGCGCCGCACACCACCCGTGGCTATCGCTGGCTGATCACCAAGGATGGCTGGGATCCGAAACAGCGCATCACCCGCGCGCAACTGGAAACCCAGCCGTTCGCTGAAGACTTCTATACCCAGGTGCCGTACTACAGCCATGCAGGCGAACTGAAGGCCAAGGTCAATCATGAAGTGAAACTGCCGGCCAACAAGAAGGGCCAGCATGTGATTGTGTTGATGTGGATCGTCGCCAACACCGGCAACGCCTTCTATCAAGCCTTCGATGTGGACTTCAAATAAGCCCGCACCGTTAAACCCACACGTTCTGAAGGATTAGAACATGTCAAAGATTGACTTTACCTCACTGCAATCGCCGCTCAACGATGCCGCTTCGCTGATGCCGAGCATTGCCGGCAAAAAGATCCTCATGGGCTTCTGGCACAACTGGCCTGCCGGCCCGAGCGATGGCTACCAGCGTGGCCAGTTCGCCAATATGAGCCTGGTGGATGTGCCAAAGGATTACAACGTGGTGGCCGTGGCCTTCATGAAGGGCAACGGTATCCCAACCTTCAAACCGTACAAGGTGTCCGACGCCGAGTTCCGTCGCCAGGTGGGCGTGCTGAACAGCCAGGGCAGGGCGGTGCTGATTTCCCTTGGCGGCGCCGATGCACACATCGAACTGCATAAAGGCAACGAACAGCCGCTGGCCAGCGAAATTATCCGCCTGGTGGAAACCTATGGCTTTGATGGCCTGGATATTGATCTTGAACAGAGCGCGATTGATTTCGCCGACAACAAGACTGTCCTGCCCGCCGCCTTGAAACTGGTCAAGGACCACTACGCAGGTCAAGGCAAACACTTCATCATCAGCATGGCACCGGAGTTTCCGTACCTCACCACCGCCGGCAAATACGTCGGTTACATCCAGGCGCTGGAAGGCTATTACGACTTCATCGCCCCGCAGTATTACAACCAGGGGGGCGACGGCATCTGGGTGCAGGAGGTCAACAATGGCAACGGCGCCTGGATTGCCCAGAACAACGACGCGATGAAGGAGGATTTCCTGTTTTACCTCACCGAAAGTCTGGTGAGCGGAACGCGCGGGTTTACCAAGATCCCGGCAGACAAGTTCGTCATTGGCCTGCCCGCCAACGTCGATGCGGCTGCCACCGGTTATGTAGTCAACCCGACAGCCGTGACCAATACATTCAAGCGTTTGCACGACAAAGGATTGTCGATCAAGGGCCTGATGACCTGGTCGGTGAATTGGGACAACGGGATCAACAAAGACCATGTGCCCTACAACTGGGAGTTCAGCCGCCGTTATGGGCCGATGATCAATGGCACTGATCTCGCTGGCCTGGAGCAGGAAGAGGCGGATCTGGAGATCGCCAATCGGCAGTAGCGCAAAAGGGGCCTCTGGCAGACGTGCCAGAGGTCAAACAGCTAAGCTTCTGATCTGACTAAAATCCGATGCCTGTTTGGGCATCGGATTTTTTGCGTCACGCTCAAATTGCGCTGAGCATTCCTAAAGCCGATTTACCGCACCAGACAAGGCCGCTTGTTATCAAAGCCCCAACCTGGGATCAGAAACTGCATCGCCACACTGTCATCCCGGGCTCCAAGGCCCATGCCTTTGTACAGTTCATGAGCCTTGGCCACCGCGTCCATATCGATATCCACACCCAGGCCAGGCTTGGCCGGCACCTTCACATAGCCCCCTTCAATCTTCAACGGCTCCCGCGTCAGGCGCTGGCCGTCCTGCCAGATCCAGTGGGTGTCGATGGCGGTGATCTCGCCCGGTGCGGCCGCCGCCACCTGGGTGAACATTGCCAGGGAAATATCAAAGTGGTTGTTGGAATGCGAGCCCCAGGTCAGGCCCCACTCGTTGCACATTTGCGCGACGCGCACCGAGCCCTGCATGGTCCAGAAGTGCGGGTCGGCGAGGGGAATGTCCACCGATTGCAACTGGATGGCGTGGCCCATTTCGCGCCAGTCGGTGGCGATCATGTTGGTGGCGGTTTTAAGGCCCGTGGCGCGGCGGAATTCGGCCATGACTTCACGGCCTGAATAACCGTTTTCTGCGCCGCAGGGGTCTTCGGCGTAGGCCAGCACATGATGCTGGTCGCGGCACAGGCGGATGGCTTCCTTCAGCGACCATGCGCCGTTGGGATCAAGGGTGATGCGCGCATCGGGAAACCTTTCGGCCAGCGCGGTGACGGCTTCGATTTCCGCGTCGCCACTCAATACGCCGCCCTTGAGCTTGAAATCGTTGAAACCATATTTGGCCTTGGCCGCTTCGGCCAGGCGCACTACCGCGTCGGCGGTCAGGGCTGTTTCATGGCGCAGGCGGAACCACTCATCATCGGCGTCGGCCTCGTTGCGGTAGGCCAGGTCGGTGGCGTTGCGATCCCCCACATAGAACAGGTAGCCGAGCATCTTCACCGCATCGCGTTGCTGGCCTTCGCCAAGCAAGGCGGCCACCGGCACCTCAAGAAATTGGCCAAGCAAATCGAGCAGCGCGGCCTCCATGGCGGTGACGGCGTGGATGGTGATGCGCAGGTCGAAGGTCTGCAGGCCGCGGCCCGCGCTGTCTCGAGACGCAAAGGTACTGCGCATCTGGTTGAGAACGCGCTGGTACTGGCCAATCGGCTGGTCGATCACCAGGCTGCGGGCATCCTCCAGGGTTTGGCGAATGCGCTCGCCGCCGGGTACTTCGCCCACGCCAGTTTTGCCGCTGCTGTCCTTGAGGATGACGATATTGCGCGTGAAGTAGGGGCCGTGGGCGCCGCTGAGGTTCAGCAACATGCTGTCGTGGCCGGCGACGGGGATGACTTGGAAATGAGTAACGACAGGGGTATTCATGGCGCGTTCCTGGCTGAGTTCAAAGAGGTTTGCTGATGGCGGCGCCGCTGGGCACGGCCGGTACGGCAGAGGGTGAGGTCTTGGCAAAGAACACCAGGATGGCCGCGAGCACCGAGGTGCAGGCCAGGCCATACAGCCCGCCCTGTATCGAGCCGGTGGTTTGTTCGAGAAAGCCGAAGGTAGTCGGCGCCACAAAACCGCCCAGGTTGCCAATGGAGTTGATCAGCGCGATCACCGCGGCGGCGATGCGCACATCCAGGTAGCCCTGGGGGATCGGCCAGAACAGCGACGACGCAGACTTGAACCCGATGGCCGCAAAACAGATCGCCACGAAAGCGAAGATCGGCCCGCCGGTGGTGGACATGAACATGCCGGCCGCCGCGATCAGCAGGGCCGCCGCGACCCAGGCCTGCTGGAACTTGAACTTGCCCGACAGCGACGCAAAGGCGTACATGGCAATGATCGAGATCAGCCAGGGGATCGAGTTGAAGAAACCGACCTGCACATCACTCAAGTCACCCATCTTCTTGATGATGCTCGGCAGCCAGAAGGTGGCGGCGTAGATCGTCAATTGAATGCAAAAGTACAGGGCGCAAAACAGCAGGATCTGGCGGTCCTTGAGCAGCTTGCCGAGGGTGGGTTTCACCGTGGTCAGGGCTTCGCGATCACGTTGCTCCTGATCGATGGCGCCCACCAGCGCATCCTGCTCTTCGCGGCTCAGCCACTTGGCGTCATGGGGTTTGGAGTCGAGCCAGAACCACACGAAGAAGCCCAGCGCCACCGAGGCCAGGCCTTCGATGCCGAACATCCATTGCCAGCCATGCAAACCAAAGCCTTCGATCTGCAACAACGCACCCGACAACGGCCCGGAGATCAACGACGCCACCGCCGAGCCACTGAGGAAGATCGCGATGGCCTTGCCACGCTCCACACCGGGCAACCAGCGCGTGAAGTAATAGATCACGCCGGGGAAGAATCCTGCTTCCGCCACACCCAGCAGGAAACGCAGGATGTAGAAGTGGGTTTCGTTCTGGATAAACGCCATCAGCGTGGCGACGATGCCCCAGGTGAACATGATGCGGGTCAGCCAGATGCGGGCGCCGACTTTTTGCAGCAGCATATTGGAGGGCACTTCGAACAGTGCATAGCCAATGAAGAACAGCCCGGCGCCGAAGCCGTAGGCCGCTGCGCCGATTCCCAGGTCATGCTCCATGTGCGTGCGCACGAAGCCGATATTGACCCGGTCGATGTAGTTGAGGATGAACATGACCACGAACAGTGGGAGCACATGGCCCTTCACTTTGCTCACGGCGCGGGCGAGCGCTGAATCACTTTCGGGTACGGCAGATGCTGGGCTTGAATGCTTCACGAATGAAAACTCCCCCTGATTATTTTTATGCGGGCTTGGTGTTTTGTTGACAGACATCATACAAGTTGTTTTTTAAAGGCCGCAATCCTGTCAGGGCTGTTTTTGTTCTTATAAGCCGGTATTGAGGTTGGCTATTTTGGTTATTTGCCAGATTTTATTGGGTTTTGCCCCGCTAGTGACGGCTCGGGGTGTGCGCTTCTCTCGAAGCGAAGACAGGGTCGGGTGAGGTGGGATGAGTGTGTTGTCATACAAGTTGGGTGTTTTTCGCCGCCACCCGTCGCCCCGTGCGTTCAGGGTGATAAGCTCCCCCCAGCCAAACCCCGTGGACCCGTCTCGATGCCGATTAAAAGCACACCGCCTGTGCGCAAACGTTCCGCCAACCTGGCCCAAGGTGTGGTCGAGGCACTGACCCAGCGCATCCAGTTGGGGCAACTCAAGCCGGGTGAAAAACTGCCGTCCGAATCCACCATCGTGCTTGAGCATGGGGTGAGCCGTACCGTGGTGCGTGAAGCCTTGTCCAAGCTGCAGGCGTCGGGGCTGGTGGAGACGCGTCACGGCATCGGCACCTTTGTGCTGGAGCAGCACACGCAGCCGGGCCTGCGCCTGCATGTGGACACGGTCGCCAGCGTGCGCAACATGCTCGAATTGCGCCTGGGCCTGGAAGTGCAAGCGGTGGCCCTGGCCGCGCTGCGCAGAAGTGACGCGCAATTGGCCCACATGCGCCAGGCACTGGACGACTACCAAGCCTCCCTGGCCAACAACGACAGCTGTGTGGAGGAGGACAAGCGCTTTCACCAACTGATCGCCGAAGCCACCGGCAATACGTTTTTCACCGACATCATGCAGCACCTGGGCACGGCGATGATTCCGCGCACCCAGGTGAATGCCGTCGAGCGCGGCGGCGCGGACTTTGCCCAACTGGGGCAGTTGGCGAACCTGGAACACGAGGCCATCTACAACGCTATCAAGCGCCAGGACCCGGACGCCGCACGGGCGGCCATGGTGCTGCACTTGACCAACAGCCGGGATCGATTTTCCGGGCACTCTTAAGGAATCACCGTTGAACGAACACACCTTGTCCCAGCGCCTGGAGCGCGTGGCCGCGCACATTCCGGCGGGTGCCCGCCTGGCCGATATCGGCTCGGACCATGCCTACCTGCCGGTGGCCCTGATACACCGTGGCGCTATTGCGGCGGCCGTGGCGGGGGGAGGGGGCGCGGCACCGGTTTTTTCGGGCCAACCGACCGTGGGCGGCAAAGGCCCTGAGGCGGCAACCCACCTGCGGCCGGCCGGG
>NZ_WKFA01000064.1:0-32447 GCF_021605325.1 Pseudomonas sp. PA-7-1E | reverse complement strand
GGCCCACCCCGACGATATGGAAAAACTCGGCTTCGCCGCCGGCTCCATGGGCCCCAAGGTACAAGCCGCCTGCGAGTTCGCCCGTCAGACTGGCAAAACCGCGGTGATCGGTTCACTCTCGGACATCGAAGCCATCGTCCAGGGCAGCGCCGGCACGCGCATCAGCACGGCAAAACCTGGCATCACCTACCTGTGAAGTTGAGGAGAAACGCCTATGGCTATCTTTGAACCCGGCCACTTGCATATCGAGCGACACGCGCTGAACAAGGACGATGTCAGCTACGACCTGTGCCTGGACTACGAAGTCGTCACGGATGACCGCGAAGGCAAAGGCATGCAGTTCACCCTGCATGGCAGCATCCAGGGCAAGGACATGAAGGAAACCTTTTTCCTGCCCAAGGACCAGGCCTATAACTTCGCCAGCAATGTGACCAAGATTGTCGAAAAATACGGCATTCCCAAGACCCATAGCAGCGTCGGTTCACAGCACAAGCATTACGACCTGATGTTTGAGGATGTGCGCCAGCAGTTGGATATGAAATCCGGCGACCCGGTCAAACCCGAACACCTGGAATAACCTGCTCCCCAATCGAATGTGGGAGCTGGCTTGCCTGCGATAGCGACCTGTCAGACGATATTTTCGGTAACTGACCCACCGCCATCGCAGGCAAGCCAGCTCCCACATTTTGATCTCCACCGGCTCCAAGGCATACTGGCCACCCTCAGCACTCCAGAATCAAGATCCGCCCCATGCGTATCCACGTCAGCTTCATCGACCGCGTCGGCATCACCCAGGAAGTCCTGGCCTTGCTCGGTGGGCGCAATCTCAATCTGGATGCGGTGGAAATGGTGCCGCCCAATGTCTATATCGATGCGCCGACCCTCAGCGCCGAGGTGCTTGAAGAACTGCGCGATGCGTTGTTCAGCGTGCACGGCGTGCAGGCGGTAAAGGTCGTCGACATCCTTCCGGGCCAGCGTCGCCACTTGCAACTCGACGCCCTGCTGGCGGCCATGACCGACCCGGTGCTGGCCCTGGACAGTGCAGGCAAGATCCTGCTGGCCAATCCGGCGCTGATCGCCTTGTACGGGCGTGAACCGGCCGGTGAGAGCATCGCCGAGCTGTTCGATGATCCGGCCTTGCTGGAAACCTTGCTGGACCAGGGCTTTCGCTTGCCGTTGCGCGAGATCAGCGTCAACGGCCAAACCCTGCTGCTGGGCGCCACGCCGATCACCGACGCCGGCGCCCTGCTCACCCTCTACCAGCCCAACCGCATCGGCGAACAACTGTCGGCGCTGCACCATGACCATGCCGAAGGGTTTGATGCGCTGCTGGGCGAGTCCCCGGCGATCCGCACGCTCAAGGCGCGGGCGCAACGGGTGGCGGCACTGGATGCACCGCTGCTGATCCAGGGCGAAACCGGTACCGGCAAAGAGCTGGTGGCCCGCGCCTGCCACGCCATCAGTGCGCGCCACAGTGCGCCGTTTCTGGCATTGAACTGCGCGGCACTGCCGGAAAATCTCGCCGAAAGTGAATTGTTCGGCTATGCCCCTGGCGCCTTTACCGGCGCGCAACGCGGTGGCAAACCGGGGCTGATGGAGCTGGCCAACCAGGGCACGGTGTTCCTCGATGAGATCGGTGAGATGTCGCCGTACCTGCAAGCCAAGCTGCTGCGTTTTCTCAATGACGGCAGCTTTCGCCGCGTGGGTGGCGACCGCGAAGTGAAGGTCAATGTGCGCATCCTCAGCGCCACCCACCGCGACCTGGAAAAGATGGTCAGCGAAGGCACCTTTCGCGAAGACCTGTTTTACCGCCTCAACGTGCTCAACGTCGCCGTGCCGCCCTTGCGTGAACGCGGCCAGGACATCCTGCTGCTGGCGCGCTACTTCATGCAGCAAGCCTGCGCGCAGATCCAGCGCCCGGTCTGCCGCCTGGCGCCGGGTACCTATCCAGCCCTGCTGGGCAACCACTGGCCGGGCAACGTGCGGCAGTTGCAAAACGTGATCTTCCGCGCTGCCGCCATCTGCGAAAGCAGCCTGGTGGACATCGGTGACCTGGACATCGCCGGCACCTCCGTGGCGCGCCAGAGCGATGGTGAAGTCGACAGCCTGGAACAGGCCGTGGAAGATTTCGAGCGCAGCCTGCTGGAAAGCCTCTACAGCCGCTACCCCTCGACCCGCCAACTGGCCAGCCGGCTACAAACCTCCCACACGGCTATCGCCCATCGCCTGCGCAAATACGGCATTCCCAACAAACCCTGACGGAATAAACGCGGTTCAACTGTGGGAGCTGGCTTGCCTGCGATAGCGTCGGGTCATCCAACTCCTTAGTGACGGGTAGACCGCTATCGCAGGCAAGCCCCCACAGAAACCGCATTACAGATTTGGTCTGAGAACGACATTCCGTGTACTGAAAGCGCTACAGCGTAACGATATCGCTACAGCCCTGTTTTTTGCGTGCCATGCAAGGCTTTGATCCACATAGGCTTTTTTTCACGCACTCGACTGTAGCGAAAACGCTACAGCTCACTGCTCGGACTTTATAGCGAAATTTATTAACCCATTGATTTATAACGGCTTAATAACGTTGGCCGCAATATTGCTAAGCAACTCCTCATTATTCCAATCCCGTCCACCAGACGATTCTGGCCCTGAGGAGTTTCCATGAGCGAGTTGCGTTTCACTGAAGATCACGAATGGCTGCGCGCCGAAGCCGATGGCAGCGTCACCGTGGGTATCACCGCTTTTGCGCAGAATGCGCTGGGTGATGTGGTTTTCGTGCAACTGCCAGAGTTGCAGGCTTATACCAAGGGCGCCGAAGCCTCCACCGTGGAGTCGGTCAAGGCCGCCAGTGGTGTGTACATGCCGTTGGACGGTGAAGTCCTCGAAGTCAACGACAAGCTCGATGGCAGCCCGGAACTGGTCAACGAAGACCCGATGGGCGAAGGCTGGTTCTTCCGCTTTAAACCCGCCGATGCCGATGCAGTGGCTAAGCTGTTGGATCAGGATGCGTACGACCGCCTGATCAAAGCCAACGCTGAAGCTTGAGGAGCGCGCCATGACCGTTAATCTGACCACCGCCAACGAATTCATCGCCCGCCACATCGGCCCGCGCCAGGAAGATGAGCAGCAAATGCTCGCCAGCCTGGGGTTTGATTCCCTCGAAGCCCTGAGCGCCAGCGTCATCCCGGAAAGCATCAAGGGCACCAGCGTGCTCGGCCTGGAAGACGGCCTGAGCGAAGCCGAGGCCCTGGCCAAGATCAAGGCCATCGCCAGCCAGAACCAACTGTTCAAGACCTACATCGGCCAGGGCTACTACAACTGCCATACGCCGTCGCCGATCCTACGCAACCTGCTGGAAAACCCGGCCTGGTACACCGCCTACACGCCGTATCAACCCGAGATTTCCCAAGGCCGCCTGGAAGCCCTGCTGAATTTCCAGACCCTGATCAGCGACCTCACCGGCCTGCCGATTGCCAACGCCTCCCTGCTCGACGAAGCCACGGCCGCCGCCGAAGCCATGACCTTCTGCAAGCGCCTGAGCAAGAACAAAAGCAGCAACGCGTTCTTCGCTTCGGTGCACAGCCACCCACAAACCCTCGACGTCCTGCGCACTCGCGCCGAACCACTGGGCATCGATGTAGTAGTGGGCGATGAGCGCGAACTGACCGACGTCAGCCCGTTCTTCGGCGCCCTGCTGCAATACCCGGCCAGCAACGGCGATGTGTTCGACTATCGCGAACTGACCGAACGTTTCCACGCCGCCAACGCACTGGTCGCCGTGGCCGCCGACCTGCTGGCCCTGACCCTGCTGACGCCGCCGGGTGAATTCGGCGCCGACGTCGCCATTGGCAGCGCACAACGCTTTGGCGTGCCACTGGGCTTCGGTGGCCCGCACGCGGCGTACTTCTCCACCAAGGATGCGTTCAAGCGCGACATGCCAGGCCGTCTGGTCGGTGTTTCCGTCGACCGCTTCGGCAAGCCGGCCCTGCGCCTGGCCATGCAAACCCGCGAGCAACATATCCGCCGCGAGAAAGCCACCAGCAACATCTGCACCGCGCAAGTGCTGCTGGCCAATATCGCCAGCATGTACGCCGTGTACCACGGCCCCAAGGGCCTGACGCAGATCGCCCAGCGCATTCACCAACTGACCGCGATCCTGGCCAAGGGTTTGACTGCCCTGGGCCAGAAAGTCGAGCAGGCACACTTCTTCGACACCCTGACAATCCACACCGGCGCCCACACCGCAGCCCTGCACGACAAGGCCCGCGCCCAGCGCATCAACTTGCGCGTGGTGGATGGCGAACGCGTTGGCCTGTCGGTCGACGAAACCACCACCCAGGCCGATATCCAAGCCTTGTGGGCCATCTTCGCCGACGGCAAAACCCTGCCAGCCTTTGCTGCAACCGAAAGCACCCTGCCGAGCGCCTTGCTGCGCCAGTCGCCGATCCTCAGCCACCCGGTGTTCAACCGTTATCACTCGGAAACCGAGCTGATGCGCTACCTGCGCAAGCTGGCCGACAAGGACCTGGCCCTGGACCGCACCATGATCCCGCTGGGCTCGTGCACCATGAAGCTCAACGCCGCCAGCGAAATGATCCCGGTGACCTGGGCCGAATTCGGTGCCCTGCACCCGTTCGCCCCCGCCGCGCAAAGCGCCGGCTACCAGCAACTGACCAGCGAACTGGAAGCCATGCTCTGCGCGGCCACCGGTTACGACGCGATCTCCCTGCAACCCAACGCCGGTTCCCAGGGTGAGTACGCCGGCCTCTTGGCCATCCGTGCCTATCACCAGAGCCGTGGCGAAGAACGTCGCGACATCTGCCTGATCCCGTCATCAGCCCACGGTACCAACCCTGCGACCGCCAACATGGCCGGCATGCGCGTGGTGGTCACCGCTTGCGATGCACGCGGCAACGTCGACATCGAAGACCTGCGCGCCAAGGCCATCGAGCACCGCGAGCACCTCGCAGCACTGATGATCACCTACCCCTCTACCCACGGCGTGTTCGAGGAAGGTATTCGCGAAATCTGCGGGATCATTCATGACAACGGCGGCCAGGTGTACATCGACGGCGCCAACATGAACGCCATGGTCGGCCTGTGCGCACCGGGCAAGTTCGGCGGCGATGTGTCCCACCTGAACCTGCACAAAACCTTCTGCATTCCCCACGGCGGTGGCGGCCCGGGCGTTGGCCCGATTGGCGTCAAGTCGCACCTCACGCCATTCCTGCCCGGCCACGCCGCCATGGAACGCAAGGAAGGCGCGGTGTGCGCTGCGCCGTTCGGCAGCGCGAGCATTCTGCCGATCACCTGGATGTACATCAGCATGATGGGCGGCGCCGGCCTCAAGCGTGCGTCGCAGTTGGCGATCCTGAATGCCAACTACATTTCCCGTCGCCTGGAAGAGCACTACCCGGTGCTGTACACCGGCAGCAATGGCCTGGTGGCCCACGAATGCATCCTGGACCTGCGCCCGTTGAAAGACAGCAGCGGCATCAGCGTGGACGACGTGGCCAAGCGCCTGATCGATTTTGGTTTCCATGCGCCGACCATGTCGTTCCCGGTGGCCGGCACCTTGATGATCGAGCCCACCGAAAGTGAATCCAAGGAAGAGCTGGACCGCTTCTGCGACGCCATGATCGCCATCCGCGAAGAGATCCGCGCGGTAGAAAACGGCACCCTCGACAAAGACGACAACCCCCTCAAGAACGCGCCGCACACGGCTGCGGAACTGGTGGGAGAATGGAGCCACCCATACAGCCGTGAACAAGCGGTGTACCCGGTAGCGTCGTTGATCGAAAGCAAGTACTGGCCACCGGTTGGCCGGGTCGACAACGTGTTTGGCGATCGCAACCTGGTGTGTGCGTGCCCTTCTATCGAGAGCTACGCCTGATCTGACGAGAGATACGCGGCCAGTGTGGGAGCTGGCTTGCCTGCGATAGCGGTGTATCAGCCGACAGTGATGTTGCCTGACCCACCGTTATCGCGGGCAAGCCCGGCTCCCACATTGACCGAGTCGGCTTTCAGAAAATAATAAGAAACCGGAGAACAACCATGTCCCTTAGCGTGTTCGACCTGTTCAAGATTGGCATCGGCCCCTCCAGTTCCCACACCGTCGGCCCGATGCGTGCCGCCGCTCGATTCGTCGAGGGGCTCAAGCGTGACAACCTGCTGGAGGCCACCGCCGGCATCAAGGTGGAACTCTACGGATCACTGGGCGCCACCGGCAAAGGCCACGGCAGCGACAAGGCTGTGTTGCTGGGCCTGGAAGGCGAACACCCGGACACCGTGAATACCGAAACCGTGGCAGCACGCCTGGCGCAGATGCGCAGTGACGGGCGCCTCAACCTGCTCGGCGAACACAGCATTGCGTTCAACGAGAAAGAACACCTGGCGATGATCCGCAAGCCCCTTGCCTATCATCCCAACGGCATGATCTTTCGTGCCTTTGACGCCGCCGGCATCCAGACCCGCAGCCGCGAGTACTACTCGGTCGGTGGCGGTTTCGTGGTGGATGAAGACGCGGCGGGCGCCGACCGTATCGTCGAAGACGCTACCCCCCTGACCTTCCCGTTCAAACACGCCAAGGACTTGCTCGGCCACTGCACCACCTATGGCCTGTCTATCAGCCAGGTGATGCTGACCAATGAAAGTGCCTGGCGCCCGGAAGCCGAAACCCGCAGCGGTTTGTTGAAGATCTGGCAGGTCATGCAGGATTGCGTCGATGCCGGCTGTCGCAACGAAGGCATCTTGCCCGGAGGCTTGAAGGTCAAGCGCCGGGCAGCGGCCTTGCACAGGCAGTTGTGCAAGAACCCGGAGTCGGCGCTGCGCGACCCGCTGTCGGTGCTCGATTGGGTCAACCTGTATGCGCTGGCGGTCAACGAAGAAAACGCCAATGGCGGGCGCGTGGTCACCGCGCCCACCAACGGCGCGGCCGGGATCATTCCCGCCGTGCTGCATTACTACATGCGTTTTATCCCCGGCGCGAACGAAGACGGCGTAGTGCGCTTTTTGCTCACCGCGGCCGCCATCGGCATTTTGTACAAGGAAAACGCTTCGATCTCAGGCGCCGAAGTCGGTTGCCAGGGCGAAGTCGGCGTGGCCTGTTCCATGGCCGCAGGCGCACTCTGCGAAGTGCTGGGCGGCAGCGTGTCCCAAGTGGAAAACGCCGCCGAGATCGGTATGGAACACAACCTCGGCCTGACCTGCGACCCAATTGGCGGGCTGGTGCAGGTGCCGTGCATCGAGCGCAATGCCATGGGCTCGGTGAAGGCGATCAATGCGGTGCGCATGGCCCTGCGTGGCGACGGGCAGCACTTTGTGTCCCTCGACAAGGTCATCCGCACCATGCGCCAGACGGGCGCCGACATGAAAAGCAAATACAAGGAAACCGCCCGTGGCGGTTTGGCGGTCAACATTATCGAGTGCTGACGCCCACAAGCGCGTCGGCACGTTTTTCAGGAGTTGAATATGTCCACCGAAACCCTGTTGAAAACCCCATTGCATGCCCTGCACCTGGAACTGGGCGCACGCATGGTGCCCTTCGCCGGCTACGACATGCCGGTGCAGTATCCATTGGGCGTGATGAAGGAACACCTGCATACCCGTGAACAGGCCGGGTTGTTCGACGTCTCCCACATGGGCCAGATTCGTCTCACTGGCGCGAATGCCGCCAAGGCTCTGGAGACCCTGGTGCCCGTCGATATCATCGACCTGCCAGTAGGCATGCAGCGCTATGCGATGTTCACCAATGAGCAAGGCGGCATCCTCGACGACCTGATGGTCGCCAACCTGGGCAACGACGAATTGTTCCTGGTGGTCAACGCCGCCTGCAAGGACCAGGACCTGGCGCACCTGCGTACACATATCGGCGACCAATGCACCATCGAACCGCTGTTCGAAGAACGCGCCCTGCTGGCCCTGCAAGGCCCTGCGGCAGTGAAAGTATTGGCGCGCCTGGCCCCTGAAGTCACTCAGATGACCTTCATGCAATTCGCCACCCTGCGTTTGCTGGGCGTGGACTGCTACGTCAGCCGCTCCGGCTACACCGGTGAAGACGGTTTTGAAATCTCCGTGCCGGCCGCCAATGCCGAGAGCCTGGCCCGCAGCCTGCTGGCCGAAACCGAAGTGCAGGCGATCGGCCTGGGCGCTCGCGATTCGCTACGCCTGGAAGCCGGCTTGTGTTTGTACGGCCACGACATGAACACCGACACCACGCCAATCGAAGCCAGCCTGCTGTGGGCGATTTCCAAGGCTCGGCGTGCCGATGGCGCACGGGCCGGCGGCTTCCCTGGCGCCGACCGCATCTTCACTCAGCAGCAAACCGGTGTGGCGCGCAAACGCGTAGGCCTGCTGCCGCAGGAGCGTACCCCGGTGCGTGAAGGCGCTGAAATTGTCGATGCACAAGGTACGGTTATCGGCAGCGTCTGCAGCGGGGGCTTTGGTCCAACCTTGGGCGGCCCTCTGGCAATGGGTTACCTGGACAGCGCATTTGTCGCACTGGATACCGAAGTTTGCGCAATGGTACGTGGGAAAAAGGTGCCACTGCGTGTAAGTAAAATGCCATTTGTTCCGCAACGTTACTACCGTGGCTGATTGACTGTTTCTATAAGTAACGCGGTTGCGTTAACGTGCACTAAACTGTAACGCAACCGCCATAAAACAGTGCATTCACGATAGGCTTTTTATAGCTGAGGCCCTATAACAAGTGAATAGATCTATCGAATAAGCCAGTATCAGAACATTCAACAAAGTGTCATGAGCCCCAGTAAAATCAGGGCCTGCACAAGGGCTTGTTTTTTTCATATTAGTTGGCGTAGAGTTTGCCCACTGTGTTTGCATGGGTCGCTTGGAACCTGGACCTGGGCAGTAGCTCAAGTAGTTTGCTACAACCCGTTCGACGTCTCTTACTTTCCTGCAACCCAGCCCAGTACTCTTTCGTTTGAAAGGGGCTGTCATTAATTTTTAGCGTCAAAGGAAAGAAGAAAATGGCTGAGCGTCAGAGCGGTACCGTCAAGTGGTTCAACGACGAAAAAGGCTTTGGTTTTATCACTCCTGAAAGCGGCCCGGATCTGTTCGTGCATTTCCGCGCTATTCAGGGCAATGGCTTCAAGAGCCTGAAGGAAGGCCAGAAAGTGACTTTCGTCGCTGTGCAGGGCCAGAAAGGCATGCAGGCTGACGAAGTCCACGCAGAAGCCTGACCCTTACCTGCGACAAAAAGCCCCTGATATGACATCAGGGGCTTTTTTATGGGCGCCATTGCGTAAACTGCGTGCTTTCTCCAGAGAGCCCTGCCATGTCCAAACCCCTGTTGAGCCCCCAGGGCGAATTCCCCGCCGTTGGCCTGGGCCGCCGCCTGGCAGCGATGTTCTACGACTTTCTTTTATGTACCGCACTGCTGATCGTCACCGCTTTTATCTACAAGCTGGTGTGGATCGCCTTCGTGGGCGAAGCGAAGATGCGCACGCTCACCGAATCCGGCGCGCTGGACGGTGACCCGTTGCTGTCCACGATCCTGCTGTTCGTGCTCTTCGGGTTCTTCGCCAAGTTCTGGACTCATTCGGGGCAAACCCTGGGCATGCAGGTGTGGGGCGTGCGCGTGCAAAACGCCGACGGGTCGCGGATCAGCCTGTGGCAGGCACTGCTGCGTTTTGTGGTGTCGATTGCGTCATGGCTGTGCGTGGGGTTGGGATTTATCTGGTCGTTGTTCGATAAACACAAACGCAGCTGGCATGACATCTATTCGGATACGCAGTTGGTGCGGATCCCGAAGCAAAAGAAGTAACTCAAGCGCATCACAGATCAACTGTGGGAGCTGGCTTGCCTGCTCCCACATTTTGATTTGTGTTCAGGCGTTGCCGGCCAGTTTCAACCGTGCAGCCTGGGTAAAGTCGAGCATGCGCTTGAGCGGTCGTACCGCCTGCGGAATCACCGCCGGTTCCACGAAGATCTCATTACTGCCCTCACGCAAACACTGCAACGTACGCTCCAGTGTGTTCATTGCCATCCACGGGCAGTGCGCGCAACTGCGACAGGCTGCACCGTTACCGGCGGTAGGCGCTTCGACAAAGACTTTGTCCGGGCACAACTGCTGCATCTTGTAGAAGATGCCGCGGTCGGTCGCGACGATAAAGGTCTTGTTCGGCAAGCGTTGCGCCGCAGCGATCAGTTGGCTTGTGGAACCCACCGCGTCAGCCAATTCGATCACCGAAGTCGGTGACTCCGGGTGCACCAGGATTGCCGCATCCGGGTACAGCGCCTTCATATCTTCGAGCTGCTTGGACTTGAATTCTTCGTGGACGATGCAGGCACCGTCCCACAGCAGCATATCGGCACCGGTCTGGCGCTGGATGTAGGTGCCCAGGTGTTTGTCCGGGCCCCAGATAATGGTCTCGCCGTTGTCCATCAGGCTTTCGACAATTTCCAGCGCGCAGCTGGAAGTCACCACCCAATCCGCCCGAGCTTTGACCGCCGCCGAGGTGTTGGCATAGACCACCACGGTGCGCTCGGGGTGCTGATCGCAGAACGCGGAAAATTCATCCACCGGGCAACCCAGGTCCAGGGAGCACGTGGCTTCCAGGGTAGGCATCAGGATACGTTTTTCAGGCGTAAGGATCTTGGCGGTCTCGCCCATGAAGCGCACGCCAGCCACCAGTACGGTTTTGGCCGGGTGAGCGGCGCCGAAGCGCGCCATCTCCAGGGAATCGGAAACACAACCACCGGTTTCTTCGGCCAGGGCCTGAATCACCGGGTCGCAATAAAAGTGGGCAACCAGCACCGCGTCCTGAGCCTTGAGCTCGGCGGCAATGGCGGTTCGCAGGCTCGCCTCTTCGGCAGCGCTGAGAACCTTGGGCTGCTTGGCGTCGAGGTGAGCTTGAACCAGTAGGCGTTCGGAAATGTGCGTCATGTTCGCAAGACCTGCAGGCGCAGTAGCGCGAAAGTCGAGTGTACCACCGGCTCAGGAGCCCTTCGGGCGCCGCCGGACGAAGTGTTTTTGTTCATCAAGCACGGGTACAGCTTAAAGCTGCGCAAGGCTACAGAATATCCAATGGATTCAAAAGCCTAATCTGGCAACCGGGCAAGGTACTCAGTTCCTCGCCGCGGCACGCCGATTAGGTGAAGCCCAGACAACAATCAAAACCGCGCCGCCCCCTCCCGCCTCCTGAAAAATCAGGATTTTTGGGCTGAGACGCCCATTCGCGCACTGAATTTGTGCATTTGAGCACTACATCACACGATTTTTCTTACAGAATGTGCAATAAATCCTACGGCGATGTAACAAACCGTTCAGCACTCACTCAAGTGGGGCAAGTCTGCGCTGAGTTCAAGGTTTAGCTCGTGCGGTGTGGATCGTGTGTATTTCTACGTTAAGGATGTCGAGTGCCAAATCAGCTCTCAACCGGACACTTGAGTTGTACCCGGAACCTGGGCATTGCCCTGCTCTGCCTGTGGGCGCTGCCCGTGGCTGGCGCCGAGGCGCCGCAGCCAGGCCAGGAAGCCCTGCGCTTGCAACAGCAACAGCAACGCGACCTGCAGCAATTACAATTGGAGCAGCGCCAACGCCAGATGCAACGTGGCAGTTTCGGTACGCCAGCGGCCACACCGGCCTTGCCAACAGACATCGCCAAGGACGAACGCTGCTGGCCCTTGAGCGGTACGCGCCTGGCCGGGGTCACGCTGTTCAGCCGTGCCGAGTTGGACAAACACATCGAGCCCTACGTGGCGCCTTGCATGGGCGTCACCCAGATCAACCGCCTGCTGGCCGAGATTACGCGGCTGTATGTCGAGGCCGGTTATATCGCCAGCCGCCCCTACCTGATCAGCGCGCCCGCCGCCGGGCAACCGCTGGATATTCACGTCGAAGAAGGCTACCTGGAGGCCATCGAACTGGCCGACCAGAGCCTGCCGGTGTCATTGGGTGGGGCATTCCCCGGGATGCTCGGCAAGCCACTGAACCTGCGAGATCTGGAACAGGGCCTGGACCAGCTCAACCGCCTGCGCTCGGTGGACCTCACCGCCGACGTCGCCCCAGGCAGCACCGCGGGCGCGTCGCGCATCATCCTGCGCTCGCGCAGCAGTGCCTCGCGCTGGGCCCTGGGCCTGGGGGTGGATAACCTCGGCAGCGCCGGCACCGGGCGTGATCGCAATGTGATCAACTTGAGCCTGGACAGCCCGCTGCAAATCAACGACTCGCTCAACCTGAGCTTCAGCGACACGCTCAACCATGGGCCGCGCTACAGCCGCAGCCACAGCCTGTTCTACTCGATCCCCTACGGTTACTGGACCTACAGCCTGTTCGCCAGCCATGCCGAATACCGCTCGCCGTTCAAACTCAGCCGCACCACGTTTTACAACAGTGGCCGCACCGATCAGGTCAGCCTGCGTAGCGACCGTGTGTTGTGGCGCGACCAGGGCCACCAACTCAGCGCCAACCTGCAACTGGCCTACAAAGACGTCGACAGCTACCTACAGAAGGTACACCTGGACATCCAAAGCCCCACGCTGACCGTAGCCGAAGCGGGCCTGAACCTGTTCTGGCTCAACAGCGCGGTGTGGAACCTGGACGTCAATTACGCCCAGGGCCTGACCTGGTTCGGCGCCGATCGCGATGCCGACCAGGTGCAGAAAAACCGGCCCAAGGCGCAGTTTCAAAAGTACCGCGCCAACCTCACCCAATGGCGCAACGGCCAATGGGCAGCGCAGCCATGGCAGTGGCAGAGCCAGTTGTCGGTGCAGTACAGCCCGGATGCGTTGCCCGCCATCGAACAGTTGCTGATCACCGACGACTCGGCCGTGCGCGGCTACCGCGAAAACAGTAGTTCCGGTGCCATTGGCGCAGTCTGGCGCAACACCTTGCGCCTGCCGCTCAACACTGACTTGCCGGTGAAGCTCACCCCGCGCCTGGGCCTGGACAACGGCTGGGTCAAGCACGAACACGGCGCCCAGAGCCAACGCCTGAGCGGCGCCAGCGCGGGGCTCAACCTGAGCTGGAAGAACGTACAGCTCGACATCGACTACCAACGCAACCTCAACACCCCCACAGGTTTTCGCCAGGAGCCGGAGGTCTGGCTGACGCGCCTTAGCTTGCAGATATGAGTGTGCACCGATGAGCCAATACCTGTTTTTAGCCTGAGTCACCGCCGTACCTGACCACCCCAGCAGCGTTGCAACGAACAACGCGCGTCGTGGATCAGCCAACACAGAGCGAGATTATTTATGCCGACTACTTCACATAGCTTCCACCTTTCACCCCAGGGCAAACTGCGCTGGGCCATCGCTAGTCTCTTCCTGCTGCCGCAGCTCGCGCTCGCCGCAGGCTTGACCGTCGTCGAAGGCCCTGGCGGTACGCCGCAGCTGCAAAACCAGGGCGGCGTCCCCATCGTCAACATCGTCGCGCCGAACGCCGGTGGCCTGTCCCATAACCAGTTCCTGGATTACAACGTCGACCGCCAGGGCCTGGTGTTGAACAACGCCTTGCAAGCTGGCCAGTCCCAACTTGCCGGGCAACTGGCGGCCAACCCGCAGTTCCAGGGCCAGGCGGCGAGCGTGATCCTCAACGAAGTGATCAGCCGCAACGCCTCGACCCTCAACGGCGCCCAGGAGATTTTCGGCCAGGCGGCCGATTACGTGCTGGCCAACCCTAACGGTATTTCGGTGAATGGCGGCAGTTTCATCAACACGCCCAATGCCAACCTGGTGGTGGGCCGCCCTGAACTCAACGACGGCAAGCTGCAAGCCTTGAGCACCCGCGATGCCAACGGCCAACTGACAGTGCAAGGCCAGGGCCTGCACAACCGCGAAGGGTCCATCAACCTGATCGCGCCGCGCATCGACAGCGAAGGTCGCCTCAGTGCCCGCGATCAATTGAACCTCACCGTCGGCAGCAACCAGGTCGATTTCGCCAGCGGGCAGGTACGCCAGGTGGACCCGGCCAGCAAGACCCAGGACCAACGCATCGACGCGCGCCTGTTCGGCGCCATGCAGGCCGGGCGCATCAACATCATCAGCACCGCCGAAGGCGCCGGTGTACGCGTGGGCGGCGTGCAGGTGCAAGGCACTGACGGGGTGAAGATCAGTTCGGCCGGCGACCTTGATATCAGCGGCCAGGTGCGCGCCGACAGCCTCGACGCCACTCGCGCTGGCGTGCACAGCCGCCAGGGCGATATCGACTTGCACAGCGCCAAGGACCTGAACCTGGCCGCCACCGACGTCAGCGGGCGCAACGTCAAACTCGACGCCAGCCGCAACCTGACCCTCAGCAGCCTGGAAAGCCGCAAGCTCCAGGAAAAGCGTGAACAGTGGAACAACAGCAACTTCCTGTTCACCTACGAAACCTACGACCGCACCACCACCGACAAAGACTCGCGCCAGCACGGCAACAAGGTTGTGGCGCAACAGGATGCGGCGCTGTCTTCCGGTGCCAACACCGAGATCAAAGCCAGCCATGTGGAAGCGGGCAACACTCTGCGCGTCGACAGCGGTGCCAACCTGCACGTTAACGCCGCCACCGAAACCCATGAAACCCGCGACCAGGGCAACCATCGCAAGCACCTGTGGAAAGCCAACTGGGATAAATCCAGCAGCGAACAACGCAGCATCACCAGCAGCCTCAAGGCCGGAAAGACACTGGAGCTGACCAGCCAACAGAAGCTGCAATTGCAAGGCGCCGAGCTGAAAACCCCCGGCGATATTCAACTGGCCGCCCGGCACGTGGAAATCGCCAGCGCCAGCCGTACCCAGAGCAGCAGCGACAATGCCTACTCCGGCGACCTCACCGGTGGCAGCTTCTTCGGCAAGCAAGGCGACGGTAACCAGGGCAAGACGTCGAACACTGGTAGCAAGGTCAACGCCGACGGCAAGCTGATCGTCAAGGCCGACGACGTGCGCATCAGCGGCAGCCAGGCCCGAGGCGGCAAACAGGCCAGCGTCATCAGCGACAAAGGCTCGCTGGTGATCGACGGCGTCCAGGACACCTCCCACGACAACCGCTACAGCAATGACAGCAAGTTCTTCGGTATCTCCAAGGACGAAAGCCGCAAGAACCTCAAGGACAGCACCGTGGTTGCCAGCAACCTGCGCTCGGACAGCAACCTCAAGCTGGAAAGTGCCAAGGACATCACCGTCAGTGGCTCCCAGGTGTCCGCCGCGGGTGAACTGCAAGCGGATGCCAAGGGCGATATCAAGGTCGTTGCCGCCGAGAACACCACCCACGAAACCACTCGCACCCATAGCCGTGGCTTCGATGGCTACGCCAAGGAAACCGAGGGTGTCAGCCGCCAGTACCGTGCGGGCCTGAGTTATGAAGACCAGCAGCAAACCCGCCAGACCGACACCACGCAACAACAGGCTTCCAGCCTTAAAGGCGCCAGTGTGGCGGTTAACGCCGCAGGCGATGTCAGCATCACCGGGTCCAACCTCCAGGCCACCGAAGGCGATGCGAGCCTGAGCGGCAAAAACGTCGAGCTGTTGGCCGCCCACGACAAGCGCACCGAAGCCGTCGACAAAACCGCCACCGGCGGCAGTTTCTACTACACCGGCGGCATTGATCGGGCAGGCAGTGGCGCTCAGTTCAGCCACCAAAGCAGCCAAGACACCGCTGAAAAAACCACTGCGCAAACCAGCACCGTGGCCGCGGCCGGCAAGCTGACCATCAACGCTGGCAACACCTTCACCAGCGAGGGTGCACAGGCCAAGGCCGGCGCCGGGCTGCAGGTCAACGCTGGCCAGATCGACAACCAGGCGGCCCATTCCACCGAGACCAGCACCCACAAGGAAAACGGCTGGACCGCCGATGTTGGCGCCAATGTGGAATACAAAGGCATTACCCGCCCGATCGAAAAAGCCGTCGAGGGCGTGGCCCAGGCCAAGTTCCATCAGCCCGGTTTGCTGGATGCATTCGAGCAACCCAATGTCGGCCTGGATGTGGAAGTCGGGCACACGAACAAAACCGGCACAACGCAGGACAGCACCGCCGTGGTCAGCCAGTTCAGTGGCGCCACGGTGCAGGTCAATGCGGCCAGCACCTTGCAGGACGAGGGCACCCAGTACCGCGCCACCGAGGGCGGGCTGAACATCAAGGCGGGCGAGCACGTTGCTACCGCAGCGGCCAACACCCACAGCAGCAGCGAGCAAGGCGTGGACGCCAAGGCTGGCGTGCGAGTCTATACCACCACCGGTGAAGACCTGAATGTGCGCGGCAGTGGCCTGGGCGGCAGCAGCGATGTGCGCGAGTCCAGCAGCACGGCGGTGGTCGGCAGCTATGTGGCCAGCCAAGGCGTGAGCATCGACGCCAAGGGCGATGCCCGTTATGAAGGCAGCCAGTTCGACGGCGGCCAGGCCGGGGTCAACCTCAAGACCGGCGGTGAGCTGGCGCTCAACCAGGCCACCAACACCCAGAGTAAAAACAGCAGCACGCTGCGCGGCAACGGCTCACTGACGGTGGGCACCGCGCCCGGCGCCAATGGCAGCAACGTCAACCTCGGTGCCGGCGTGCAGTTGGATAACAAGCGCCTGGACACCCAGGACAGCCAGGCCCAGGTCGCAACCATCCAGGGCAGCGGCCCCGTCAAGCTCAGCAGCGGCGCTGACATGACCCTGCAAGGCACGCAGATCGGCAGTACGGGCGCGAAGGCTGGCGATATCAGCCTCAATGCCGGCGGCAAGCTAAACCTGCAAGCCGCCACCGATAGCCACGTCAGCAACGGCAGTAACCTGGGCGGCGGCCTGACCCTCGGTGCCGGCAAGACCAGCAGCGCCGAAAGCAGCAGCAAGACCGGCAGCCTCAGCGCCAATTTCAATATTGGCAAAGTGGCGGAAAACGACCAGAGCGCCGTCGTCGGGCAATTGCACAGCAGCGGCAAGGTCAGCCTCGCCAGCGGCGCTGATGCAACCGATGCCATCCACTTGCAGGGCACTCAGGTCAGCGCAGCCAGCGTTAGCCTGGATGCGCAAAACGGAGGCATCCTGCAAGAGTCTGCGCAATCGAACCAGGCCCGTGGCAACTGGGGCGTCACCCTGGGCGCAGGGGGCAGCGTCGGCAAAACCACCTTGGCCGACGCCGGTGAACATGAGACACCCAAGACCCAGCGCGGCATCAATGCGCGGGCCAAGGTCGATGTGGATCACTTGCAAGGTACCACCCAGCACAACAGCCTGATCACAGCGGGTGACGTCACCCTCAACAGTGCCGGCGATACCCATCTGGCCGGAGCGCGTATCGACGCCAACAAGGTACATGGCACGGTGGGCGGCGACCTCGTCGTCGAAAGCCGCAAGGACCAGGTCAACAGCACCCAGGTGAATGTCGACGCCAGGCTGGATGTCGAGAAAAACCAGCCGGGGGTGGTGGATAAGCTGGCCAAAGCCAGCGGCCCATTGAAGGACAAGGTACAAGCCAAGGCTGAAGGCGCGTTCGACAAGCATCGCGACAAGCTGGAGAACGTCGTCGACAAAGGCACCGGGCACCTGGCTTCGGCCAAGGACAGCGTGGTCAACAGCGTGGTCAATGCCAAGGAACGCTTGGGCGAAAAACTCACTCGCAGTGGCAGCTACGATGTGAACCCGGAACCCCGTGGCGCCTTCGGTACCCGCGTGGACAAGGCCAAGGCATACCTGGCAGACAAGACCGATGCCCTGGGCACGCGCTTGTCTGGCTTCAAGGATAAGGTCTGGCCAAAAACCAGCGACAGCTACACCGTCAGTGGCAAAGACACCACCGGCAGCAAGGTGGCCAATACCGCCGAAAGCGTGTTGTTCGGCGACAAGAGCGGCAACACCAGCTACACCCCGACTCTGTATCTGGATGTCAGCCATGTGGCCAAGGACAGCGTCACCCAGGCGTCAGGCATTCGCGCGAGCCACGGCGTCAACCTGCAGGTCAAGGGTGATACCCAGCTTACGGGCGCGCGGATCAGTGCGCCCAATGGCAAGGTTGAGCTGGGTGGCTCCAAGGTGACGGCAACCACACTGGCCGGCAGCGACTACCGCGCCGATGTCGGGCTGAACGTTTCGAAGTCACCGGTCAACCTGGCCCTGGGTGCCAAGGACGAACTGACCCAGAAACACGACGACGCCACACGCAATGACCAAGCCTTCAACCTGGGCCCGCTGCGAGCGGGTGGGCACAGTGAAAGCCAGGCCTTGCAGGCGGGGATTGATCAGGCCATCAACTAACGCTTAAAACAGCAGAACGCTTCTGTGGCGAGGGAGCTTGCTCCCGATGGACTGCGCAGCAGTCCTATTCTCAGGGTCGCTTCGCGCCCCAACGGGAGCAAGCTCCCTCGCCACGGAATCAGCCACTGCCTGCTCTTCCTATGTCAGTTGAAGAGCGCCTGTACGTTCTTCATCGCATCATCGGCAAAGCCTTGCAGGAAAGCTTCGAACGCCGGTACGTCTTCCTTGCCGCCCGTGTAGGGCTGGCCAATGATGGTCCAGGTCGCCAGGCTCTGGTTCGGGCCTTGTGGCACCACCTCTATCAGCGCCCACAGGTTACCGATGTTCAGCGAGGTGTAGATCAGCGACCAGGTCATGGTCATGGCTTGATCGTCATGGCTGTTGAGTTGCTCAATCACGACATTGCCGTCCTTGAACAGCTTCTTGCGTACCGAGCGCACGCCCTCGCCCGTCATCTCGATATGGGACAAGGCCGGAATAAACTTCGCGAAACCGGCGAAATCTCCGACGACATTCCACACACTGCGAGCATCGCCATTCACGCTGACGCTGGCGACGACAGGGTTGCCGACCGGATTACGGACCAGGGTATCGGGTTCAAAATGTTGCATGGGTAAGCTCCTTTTTTTTGCTCAGATGAAATCGATTTGCTTGAGGTAGTCACAGCCTTTTTGCAGCAACTCACTGTTCTTGGCTGGGTAGTCTTCGCCCATGCTCTGGATGCCTGAGAGTGCATTGCGGTACTCGATCATCGAGATATCGCCAATGTCTTCTTCAAACCCATTGAGGTAAAAACCGACCACGCCGAACAACGCGTTATCACTGTCGATGGCCGACAGGCGTTGCTGCCATTGTGTCACCGGGACCATCTGGAAATCGTGACCGGCCGCGCGGAACGCCTCCAGATAGTGAGCCCATGTCAAAGGCAGCGGGTTGTGCAAGTTGAACACCGCTTTGGTGCGGTTATGACGGCTGGCGTGAAACGCAATGAAGCGTGCGAGGAAGTCCACCGGCATCAGGTCGAAGTTGAGCGCCAGTTCGGGCACTTGCTTAAGCTGCAAGGAGCCTTTGAGCATCAGCATCAAACGGTTCTGATGAGGCTGGCACACACCGGTTCGCGTATTGAACGCGATGTTTCCAGGGCGATAGAGATTGACCCACACCCCCGACTCACTGGCGTTCCACAAGATGCGCTCAGCCACCCATTTGGAGAGGTTGTAACCATTGCGGATGTAGATGGGCGGCGTGAAGGCAGGCGGTTCTTCCAATACCCGGCCCTGCTCGTCCACCGTGCTGGAGGCCGACAGGGTGGAAATGAAGTTGAAAATTTTCTTGCTGCGCCCTTCACACAATTGCAGGCATTCCAGCACCGGCGTGACGTTGTCCTTGACCAGCGACTCGTAGTCGAGCACGTGGTTGACGTTGGCCGCGTTGTAGATCAACACGCCGTATTCACGATCCAGCCATTCATAGTCCTGCTCGGACAACCCCAGGCGCGGCTTGCTGATATCCGCCGCCAGGACCTTGACCCGGCTCAGGTCCAGATGTTCAAGGCGGTTCTGGATCAGCGCATCCTCGAAGCGCTCTTGCGCGCTCATGCCGCCGGACTCGCGCACCAGGCACGCCACTTCGGTGCTGCCCAGTTCCAGCAGGGCCTCGACGATATGCACACCCAGGAACCCGTTGGAGCCGGTCACGATGACTTTATGTACGTTGCCCAATCGACTGATGGGCAGTACCTCCAGCTCAGGCCGAATCATGGCGTCTTGCAGCGCCTGCGGACTGACCGTAGCAGTGGCCTCGACGTCCTGCTCGATCAGGTTGGCGAGGTTGACCAAGGTGGGTTGCTCAATAAAACGGTTGATCGAGACTCCTTTGCCGAACGCCTCGCGAATCCCCATGAGCATCTGCGACAACAGGATCGAATGGCCACCCAGATTGAAGAAACTGTCATCTACGGAAATGTCCGGCCCAGGCAAGTCGAGCAGCCTGGACCACAGCTCCAGCAACTGCGCCTGGGTGGCGTTCTGGGGCGCCAGGCGCGGCCCTTGCGTCTTGTAGTTGACCGGCAGGTCTCTCAAGGCCTTGCGGTCGACCTTGCCATTGGCCGTGGCCGGCAACCGGTCCAGCAGGCAATAGGCGCTGGGGCGCATGTAGTCGGGCAAATGCTTGAGCGCATAGGCCTGCAACTGCTCGCTGGCCGCCTGGCCCTCGCCCTCTTGGGGCTGGGAGAAAAACGCCAGGATGCGGCGCTGGTGATCGATGACCACCGCCAGTTGCCGGAACAACTGGCTCGATTGCAGCAGGTGTTCGATCTCTTCCGGCTCCACCCGAAAACCGCGGATCTTCACCTGGTTATCCAGGCGCCCGATGATCTGGATGCCCTCCTCGGTCCAACGCGCCAGGTCACCGGTACGGTAGAGGCGCACCCACTGGCCATCGGGCAACTCGTGCAGCCGATAGCGTTCGGCCGTCATTTGCAAGGCGCCCAGGTAACCGGCGCCCACCCCTGGCCCGGCGATGTGGATTTCACCGCTGTCATTTTCGCCTACCGGTTGGCCGTGCTCATCCAGCAGGTAAATCGCGGTATTGGCAATCGGTACGCCCAGGTTGCGATTGTTGTCCCCCCGTTGGAAGGTACGGCAGGTGGCGAGCACCGTGGTCTCGGTGGGGCCATAGATGTTGTGCAGTGCACAATGGCCAACCAGTTGTTCGATCACGTGGGGTTCGCACACATCGCCGCCCGTCACCAAGTGCTGCATGCCGTACAGCGATTCAAGCTGGATGATGCTGAGCAAAGCCGGCGGCAAAAAGGCGTGGGTGACCTGCTCCTGTTGGATCAACTCAGCAAGCGCCACCGGGTCGCGGCGCTGGTCTTCGGTGGGCACGATCAACTCGCCACCCTGGATCAGCGTCGGGAAGATATCCAGCAGCGATGCATCGAAATTGATGGTCGAGAACTGCAGGGCGCGGCTATGGCGGTCCAGTTCCACGTAACGGGCATACCACGCACAGAAGTGGCTCAAGTTGTCGACTGTGAGCAACACGCCTTTGGGTTGGCCGGTGGTACCGGACGTGTAGATCGCCACACAGGGTGCCGAACCATCCAGCGCTACGCGCAACAGGCTCTGATCCGGGGCCAGGGCGACACGGCTGTAGCCCTTGGCGCCGTGGTGGAAGAAGTCCAGATGGCCAATATCCAGGGTAGCCAGGCCCGGTAGCGGGTTGTCTGCCTCGGTGTCCTGGATCAGCAGGCTGGCACCGGCATGCTTGAGGATGGCTGCACGGCGTTCGACAGGATGGTTCGGGTCCAACGGCAGGTACACCGCACCGCAACCAATCACCGCCAGGATCGCTGCATAGAGCGCAGTGCCTTTGGGCAACGAGATGCCGACCACCGTCAACCCTGGGGTCGAGGTTTCAAGCAAGGGTTGCAAGCGTTCCTGGATCGCAACGCTATAAGCGTGCAGTTGCGCATAGGACATACCCCGCCCTTGCACTTTCAGGGCGTTGCGCTCGGCGTTGGCCAACAGGCTATCGGCCAAGCGCTGCACAAAGGGGCGCCTGGCCTCCTCCAGAATGCCGGTATTAGCGCTCGCATTGTGGCGATGACGCCAGGCCAGGCCATCCAACAGGGTCAGGCTCGACAAGCGATCAATCGCCTGCACCGGCTCACGGGGCGCCTCAAGATAGTCAGCACTGCGTGAGAAACGCCCGATGTGCACACTGGCCATCTCTACCACTTGCGCTATCGCTTCACGTGCCCGGTCGGCACCGTTGCCGGCGAGGGAGGCGCTGACTTCACGACGCCCCAGCAGCATCCAATCGCCATCGCCAGGACGCCACAGGCAGTCCACCCGCAGTGGCGCGAGAACATCACTGTCATCGTCAGCCTGCGCCCGCAAAGATAGGCGATGACACGACGGATAGTGCGGGAGTTGCGCCGTGCTGGCGTCGTCTATCAGCACGTCCGGCGCCGATAACTGGCAAAGCTCAATGGCGTTATCGCTGGTCAACAAGCGGGCGGTGTGCCCCATCTGTTCCAACTCTTGCGTAAGGCAGGCGAGCGCATGGCTGCGCCCGCACAAAACGATATCAAGATGTCTCATCGAAGTTGTCCTCTAGCGCAGATAATCGGCGAGCGCTTCCTGCATGCAGGGAGCGTCGAGCAGGCCGCTGTGTTTGAAGAATCGGACGATGTTGCCTACCAGCGGGTGAGACGGCGTGATCGGAAAACTCATGCCTTCGACCTCTTCACGCAACGCCGCCTTGACGCTGGGGTTCACCGGCAGTTGCTCGATCAGCGCGAAATCAAACCCCTGCTGGATCTCGTTGGTCAGGTACTCACCCAAGAACACCGGCATGATCGAGGCCAGCACACGTTTGTCCTCTTCGCTCGCGGTATTCCAGTAAATGCGCGTCAACTTGGCCCAAAAGCCCGAATGTCGACCCTCATCCGCCAAGTGGTCGGCCATCAACCCCTTGACCGATGCCTTGACCGAGTCGTCGCGGGCAAACGCGGCAACATCGTTGGTCAGGGTGTTTTCCGCAATGGCCACGCAGATCAGCTCGACAGCAGCCTTGAGGTGCGCGGGCGCCATGGCCAATGCCTTGGGGATAGAACGGCTGAGCTCGATTTCCGCTGGCAAGGTGATGGGTTCGATGCCCGTCAACTCGATGGTCTGTTGCATGTAGTCCATCGCCACTAGCGCGTGATAGTCCTCATCGACGACCACGGTCATCGCGTCGTAACGGCACGCAAACGGAAAGCGGATAGCGAAGTTATCTTTCGCAATGCTCCTGGCGGTCTTGTCGACAATTTCGGTTTCGAAAATCACGACATCATTAATGAACTTATACAAGCTCTGAACGAGAACAAAATGCTGTAAGTGACTACACTCCTGCATAAAGGTTGCGCTCATGACCAATGGTTGACGACTGGCCGGAAATATTAACTTTTCGTCATCTTCCAAGCGTCGTCTCGGGCGCGTCCGAATGGTCGCCCTTTCCTCCCACGACTCGGAAAACGATTGATATGCTTCAGCTCTCATGACTACTTCCTTTATTCATGATACTCAGTAGTAGTGCACTTCAAACAACAGGCATCCGTCTTTCGAATTAAACGGCCCGTGCTCCGTGTGTGCGGCCCTGAAGAAGTAACTACCGTCGCGGTAAGTTTTCTCCGGGCGCCCCTCACTGGCCTGCTCTGTCTGGTCGCCTTCAATCAAATACACTTCTTCGTGATAATCATGGGTATAGATTTCACGGGTGCCGCCCCCAGGGTGAAAACGTACCAGACGTGTACGCACTCCAGTTTTCGTAACAGGGTCCAATGTGTCTTTGAAGACGGTCAGCGTGATACCGCGTTCAGAGGTCACCTCAAACCATTGGGCCTGGTCGGCCTCGATCACTTCGAAGTTCATGCCACGCACTCACTGACCGTTTCGCCCATGGCCACGCGCAGGTTGTCCCACAACGCCAGGCGGCTTTGTACCGCCGCGATAGCCGATACGTAGACCTCTTCCTGACGCTGCGCATCGCCATTGACCAGGCGCGCCAACAGGCTTTCTGCCGCCGGGCCGTGGTCTTCCGAGTCGACTTCGATGTGGCGCTGCAGGTAATAGCGAAAGGTTGGCGCGTCGTCTGCGGTGATATCCCAATCGTCCAGAATGCGCTGGAACATCTGCGGGATGACACTTTCACGGCCATGCAAAAACGCAGCAGCCACACTGTGGGTGGAAGCGTTGATGGCGGTTTCGATGGTGTCAGTGACGAAAGCCGACGCTGCCAGGCCTGCACCGCAACGGCTCAAGGCCGTTTTCAGATCGACGCCTTCGCGCATCAGTTTGACAAAGTGTTCGATCTTGTCGGTGCTGGCGCCGACTTCGCGCATGGCATGCAGGTAGAGTTCGAAGTGGCTGTAGTGACCGCCTTGCAAGTTCTGGTCGGACTCTTCGCCCAGGATGATTTCGTTGATCAGGTGCGCGGCCGCCGGGTCCACGGGAGGCAGCCAAGGCAGGCGAGTACAGGTGAGGTCCTGTTGCAGGCGCTTGGCCAGGGACATGAAATCCCACACCGCAAACACATGGGTTTCCATAAAGGCGCGTAGGACCGGCAGCGAATTGATTTCAGCAAAGATCCGATGATTGCCCAGCTCTACTTTCTTGGCGTTCAACAGCGTCTTTTTATCTTCCATGTTGCGCTCCTTATCAGGCTTTAGTTAACGCTGACCACTCGAGAGATACCCGCTTACCTTTTTTCAGGCATAAGCAGGCCTGCCTCGCCGTTCTTGGCCAGTGCTAGAGTCTTATTCAATTAAGTTGTAGGGTTATGCTTCCGTGACCCAAAGGTCAGCCGTCGAAGCAAGACGAAACTTAGAGGAAGTTCATGATGATCAGCAAGTGTTTTTTGGAAAATTAATACAATTTATTTCCAAGTTGTAAAACCCACAACAACAGAAGCCCGACCAAAGTTAATAAAATCAACTTCGCCAGGCAATAGTTGGCTAACACCCCTCAAGGGAGTGCAAACAAACTGTATGGAATTGCTAAGTTAGCAATTAACTAGTCTATGAACGCGGCCATTCGCCTTTTTACCATTCAAGTTCCCTCTTACCGCTGATAAGCGCCCGCGTATTACCTGCGGGCAGTAATGAGTTCAGTTCTTTGCTGATTGGCGCAATGCCAGGGCCGCGACCCCGCACAAGATCAAAGCAATACAGGACACATAGAACGCATCGCTGTAGGCCATCAGGTACGCCTCACGACGCACGGTGTGGATCAAGCCCTCAAGGACCTGCTGTTGAGCGGGTAATAGCTGGTTGAAGATAAAAGCCTCGCTGTCGGCCATGCTGGCGCGCAGGCGCTCCTGAAAGGCCGGGGAAAACAGGGTGATCGACTCCCCTACCCGCTCAGAGTGAAAGCGCTCGCGCATGGCCACGATCTGCGTCAGGCCCGCCGTGCCCACGGCACCACCCAAGTTACGCAGCATGGAAAACAAGGCCGAGGCCGAGCCGGCTTCATCTTTGGCCAGGCCAGACACCGCCAGCACGGAAAGCGCCACCATGATCAGCGGCTGCCCGATGCCCCGTACCACGGTGGACGGAATAATCACGTTGGCGGCGCTGTCCACGTCCAGGTGCGCGCCGAGATAGCACCCCAGGGCCATGATGAAAAAGCCACTGGCAACCATCAGTTTCGGGTTGAGCCACTTCATCAGGCGCGGCATGAACGGCGCCAGTACCAGTTGCACCATGCCGTAGGCGATCAGGCTGATGCCAATCTCCCGGGCGTTGTAGCCCTGCAACTGAGACAGGTAATTGGGCACCAGGAACACCAGGCCGAAGGTGGCCGCGCCAAAGATGAACATCGCTGCGCTGGCCACGCCGAAGTTGTAGCTCTTGAGCAGGCGCAGGTTGATGAAGGAGCGACTGCCATACAACTGCGACAGCACGAAGTACACCAAGGCAACGCCGGCAATCAGTGACATCCATACAATGAAATCGGAGCCGAACCAGTCCTTGCGGCCACCTTCTTCCAGCACGATCTGCAAGCCACCCAGGCCGACGATCATGGCGATGATCCCGCCCCAGTCGCCGCGCTTGAGCAGGCTCAACTGCATGGGCTTGGCATCGATCGACCATGCCACCGCCAACAGCAAGAGAATGCCGGGGGCCAGTTGCAGGTAGAAGATCCAGCGCCAGGAATAGGCATCGGTCAGCCAGCCGCCAATGGACGGCCCGGCGGCCTGGGCGACGCTGTTGGACAACGCGAACAGCGCCATGCCCATCGCGATCTTGCTGGGCGGCAGTTCAGTGATGATCAGCTGGAATGACAAGGGAATCAGCACTGCGCCGGCAGCGCCCTGGATTACCCGAATGATGATCATCACTTCCAGGTTGGGCGCCCAGGAGCAGGCAATGGACGCCACCAAAAATACAAACGAGCCCACGAGCATCACACGTCGCAGAGAGAACACCTGCACCAACCAGGCGGTCAGCGGGATCATCACGATTTCCGCGACCAGGTAGGCGGTGGAAATCCACGAGCCTTCCTCGAACGTCGCGCCCAGGGAGCCTTCGATCTCCGGCAGCGCGGCGCTGGTCACGTGCACGTTCATGCCGGCCATGAAACAGCCGAACAGCCCCCCGATCACCGCCACCCAGGCGCGAAAGGAGACGCTCTTTTCAACCGCTTCAGTCATGTGCAGCGCCCTGCTCAGCTGGGCGGGTGTCCACCGTGGTGATCACCGACATGCCCGGCAGGATGGGCCCGCCTTCGTCATGCTCATCAATGACGATCTTGACTGGAAAGCGTTGCACGATCTTGGTGAAGTTGCCGGTAGCGTTGTCCGACGGCAACAGTGCGAACACCGCCCCGGAGCCTGGCGAGAAGCTCACCACATGGCCTTTGAGCTTGCGCCCCGAATAACTGTCGACGCTGATATCCACCGGTTGGCCGGCACGCATATCGCGCAATTGAGTTTCTTTGTAGTTGGCCACGACGTAAGCCTGCTGCAAAGGCACCACCGCCAGCAGTGGCAACCCTGGCGCGACGTATTGGCGGGTACGGACTTTGCGCTGCCCCACCACGCCGTCGATGGGTGAGCGGATCAAGGTGTCCTCCAACGCATGCGTCGCCAGGTTCAACTGCGCCTCGGCCTGGCTGCGCCGGGCTATCTGCTGCTGGAGCGAAGCCTGGGCCAGTTGACGGCGGGTGGTGGCCACGGTCAAGCGGGTTTCCTGCTGGCGTTGCATCGCCTTGGCAATTTCCACCGCAGCATTGGCCTGGGTGTAACTGGCGGCGGCCGTTTCCAGACGCTGCGTGCTGGCAGCATGTTCGCGCACCAAGCCTTCGTAGCGACGCTGGTCAAGGCTTGCGCGGCGTAACTCAGCGGCCACACTGCGAGCATGGGCCTCAGCCTGGGCAACCCCGGCCTTTTGCTGGGCGATCAGGCTGTCAGTGACTGTCAAGTTGGCCTCTTGCGCTGCCACCGAGGCCTGGGTCTCGGCCAGTTCTGCGCGGGCTTGTGCCAAGCGGGCCTGGTAGTCACGGTCCTCGATGCGTACCAGCACATCCCCTGCCTTGACCGGCTGATCATCCTCTACTATCACCTCGGCCACGTAGCCTGAGACTTTCGGGCTGATGGGGATCCAGTCGGCCCGCACATACGCATCATCGGTCTGCTCCAGATAGCGGCCGACGGTCATCCAGTACACGCCGAACACCACCGCCGCGATCAACAACCCGGCGCCGCCCAGCAGGATCAGGTTTCTTTTGCGCCGTTGCTTACGCGCATGCATAAGTTGCTCGAGCACATTCTCCTGCTCGTCCTGGACAGCAGTTTTTTCATCAACGGCGATATTCATGGCTGGGTACCGGAAGAAGGGATAGACGCGTGGGTGGGCGCAGCGGCCGGGGTATCGACGGCGCCGGACTGCCAACCGCCACCAAGGGCACGGAATAGGCCGATCTGGCGTTGCAGTAACTGGCCATCGGCGTCGGCGCGCGTGGCCTGCAAGCGGATCAGTTCACGCTCACTGTCCAGCACGTCGAGAAAGTCGATAGAACCGGCGTCGTAGTTGAATTGGGCCAACTTGTAGGCTTGGCGGCTGCTGTCCAGCGCCCGGCTCAAGGCCGCGTGGCGCTGCCGTTCGCCGTCGTACAACGCCAGGGCCTGGCGCACCTCCTTGAGGGCCTTGAGGACGCTGGCCTCGAACTGCGCGACCTCCACCTGCTCGAGTGCCCGTGCCTGCTTGACCCGCGCGCGGTTGGCCTGCCAATTAGGGAACTGCCAGGTAATCAGTGGGCCGATGCCGAACATCACCGCACTGCTGTCCCCCAGCTCATGGGGTTTGTTGGCCGAGGAGGACACTGAAGCGCCGAAGGTCACCTTGGGGTACAGGTCGGCCTGGACGATATCCACTTGCAGCGTGGCCGCCTGCAACGCGCGCTCGGCCTGACGTATGTCGGGGCGGCGCGCCAATAGTTGCCAGCCATCACCCACCGGCAACTCGGCATTGAGTTGGGGCACCACTTCACACGTTGCGGCGCCAGAGCCTTGGTCCAGTTCAGCGACGCCGGTCAGCATGGCCAATTCGTAGAGCGCGGCTTGTCGACGCGCCTCCAACATCGGCAGCAACGCCTGGGTTTCGCCTTGCAGGGCTTGCATGCGGCTGTATTCAAGGTCTGTCACCACACCGGCCTGGCGCTGGCGATCGGTCAACGCCAGGCTATGCCCGACCACGTCCAACGAATGGCGCTGTACCTTGGCACGCGCCCCCAGGGCGCAGGCATTCACATAGGCGCGAGTGGTTTGCGCCACGACCGTGATGCGCAGCAAGTCCTCGGCATCCTGCGCCGCTGCGGTTTGCACGTGGGCACGTTCAATGGTGCGCTGAACCTGGCCCCACACATCCACTTGATAAGCCAGCTCGAAGCCTGGGTTGAATGCCCACTCTGACGGCGCATGGCTATCGGTGGCCTTGGCCAGCGTCTGGTCATCGGCCGTCTTGCCATAAGCGGCCCCCAGCGACGCCTGGGTGGACGGCCAGCGCTCGGCATCAGCCTGCTGGATCCCGGCCAGCATCGCTTGCACATGGGCCTGGGCCGCCGCCAGGTCGCGGTTGTGCAGTAACGCCTGTTGCACCAGCGCATCGAGTTGCGGATCGTTATACAACTGCCACCAGCGCTCAGGTAACACTTGGTCCGAGACACCTTGGGGCAGGTGGCTCAGGGCATTGATGCGTTCCGGATGTGGCTGTGCCGGTGTATGGGCGACCCAGGACGAACAACCCGCCAACAACGCCACCGCCATGCCAAGCAGCGAAAGACGGTAATGCCGTGGGAAAAGAGAAGGCGAACCCATCGAAGAAATCCAGAATGCCAAGTAGAGACGCAGGGTAAGAGAGCAACCGGTTGCGCATCTCCCGAGTTCCAGACAACCATCGTTTCGATTGGGACAATGTGCCGGCGCGCCCTCTGCGCCGCAGGCTCCATACACCAGGCACAGGTAAACATGGCCCTGCCTGGAGGCGGGGCCATGTTCAAAAGGAGGTGGTGCTATCGCCAGTCAGATTCAGACCAAGCGACAGTTACTCGGGGTGTAGCCCATGGTGCGTTTGAACATCGCGGTAAATGCACTCGGACTCTGATAACCATGCTCCAATGCCACTTCAAGGATGGAGGCACCACTGGCCAGCCGCTGCATGCTGAGCAGCAGCCGCGTGCGCTTGCGCCACTCGCCGTAACTCATGCCCAACTCTTTCTGGAACAGCCGAGCCAAGGTGCGTGAACTCATATTGAGTTGCACCGCCCAACTCTCCAGTTTCGACTCCTGAGAAGGGTTGTCGATAAAGTCCGCACACAGAGACTTGAGCCTAGGCTCGTCCGGTATCGGCACGTGAGCCAGCACCCTTTGCGCACGGTCAAGTTCCGAGAAAATCAGCTCGACAATCTGTACATGCCGCAACGACGCCGGGTGGCTGTCAGGCTCATCGCCGGCGGCCACAATCAGCTCGCGCAGCAAGGGTGAAACCCTGATGACCTCGCACTCCTCCGTCAAACGACGGTGCGCTCCCGGTGAGATCAACAAAGTGCGCATGCGCACTTCGCCGGTCATGCGGATCTGATGTTCCAAACCTGAAGGCACCCACAGGGCATGCCCGGAAGGTACCACCCAGGTGGTCTCCTCCACCGACACAAGCATCACGCCGTTGATGGCGTAGACCAGTTGGCCTTCGTCATGTCGATGCGAGGCCACGATGTCACCGTGGCCATAATTACCGGCAAGTGCCGCCAATGCGGTATGCGCGTTCATCTCAGGACGGCACCGCAGCATTCACCACGCTGAGCAGGCCCAGGCGCGATGCACGATTGACCGCACTGGTGACCGCTTCGAGGGAAGCGAGCAGGCTACTGCCATCGCGAGCGGCGCCGAACAGCAACTGGTTGCCCACGCGAATTTCCACATAGGCCAACGCCTCAGCCTGGGCACCGTCACGGGTGGCATGTTCGTGGTAATCGGCGATATCAAAATGAATGCCACGCTGGGCAAACGCATCGACCAGCGCCGCAAGCGGGCCGTTGCCCTCGCCACTCAAGTCGATGCGCTGTGTACCTTGTTCAAGGGTGGCCTCCAGGTAAGTCACATCGCCCTCGCTCACCAGTTTGGGGGCTCGTAACGCGTAAGGCTTGCCCTGCTCCAGGTAATGCCGGGTGAAGCAGGCAAGGATCATCTCGCCACTGATTTCCTGGCCGGAGCCATCGGCTTCCTGTTGTACCAGGCTGCTGAACTCCATCTGCAAGCGACGCGGCATCACAATGCCGTGCTGCTCCAACAGATAGGCCACTCCCCCCTTGCCCGACTGGCTGTTCACGCGAATCACCGCTTCATAGCTACGGCCCATATCGGCAGGATCGATAGGCAGATACGGCACTTCCCACATGCCCTGCGGATTGGCCTGGCGCGCCGCAAAGCCTTTCTTGATCGCGTCCTGATGCGAGCCGGAGAACGCGGTAAACACCAACTCACCGGCGTAAGGGTGACGAGGATGGGTCGGTAACTGATTGCAGAACTCCACCTCACGCTGGACGTGCAGGATGTCGGAGAAATCCAACTGCGGATCGATGCCGCTGGTGTAGAGGTTCATCGCCAGCGTGAGGATATCGACGTTGCCGGTACGCTCACCGTTACCGAACAACGTGCCCTCGACACGCTCGGCACCGGCCAGGCACGCCTGCTCCGCGGTGGAAACTCCAGTGCCCCGATCATTGTGCGGATGCACGCTGATGACCACACTGTCACGGCGACTGAAGTGCCGGCAGAACCATTCGATCTGGTCGGCGAAGACATTGGCGGTAGACACCTCCACGGTGGTGGGCAGATTCAGGATCATCTTGTTGCTCGGGGTCGGCCCGAACGTATCCGTCACCGCTTCACACACCTGCAATGCAAAATCCAGCTCGGTGAAGCAAAAGGTTTCCGGGGAGTACTGGAACGTCCACTGCGTATCGGGGTTCGCGTCCATGTGCTGCTTGATCTCTCGTGTTGCCTGGGTAGCAATCTCGATGCAGCCCGCCTTGTCCACATTGAAGACAACGTCCCGAAACACCGGCGCCGTCGCATTGTAAACATGCACGATGGCGCGAGGCGCGCCCTTCAACGCCTCAAACGTGCGTGCGATGAGGTGGCTGCGCGCCTGGGTCATGACCTGAATCGTCACATCATCAGGAATCGAACCGCTTTCAATCAGCTCACGGACATAGTCAAAGTCGGTCTGCGAAGCGGCAGGAAAGCCCACCTCGATCTGCTTGAAACCGACCTTCACCAGCAAATCGAAGAAACGCCGCTTGCGCTCGGCATTCATCGGCTCGATCAAAGCCTGGTTGCCATCACGCATATCCACACTGCACCAGGTGGGAGCAGCAGCCTGGACAGTGCTGGGCCATGTGCGATCCGGCAGGTTGACCGTGGTGAAGTGGCGATATTTGCGGGAAGGGTCCTTGAGCATCATGGCGTTTCTCCTTTTTCAGCAGTTTGTTTGTGTCAGACACACCACCGGCAATGCCGACTGATTGGATCCAATACTAAACGAACATAGTTTGATACAAATTGCGTTGTTGAGTTTGCGGAATGAAAAAATCCAAAGAAAAATCCAAAAAGCTCAAAAAAACCGAAAAAATATTGCGCAAAGAAATAAAAACCAACAATCAAAGACCGGAAGTCAGGAGTTACCGGCAAAATCAGTAAAAAAGAACCTATCGCTTGGATGAACGGGCTGAGGGAGCCAGGGAAAACATTTCTGACGGGCAAAAAAAACCCGAGAACCTTACCTGTGTAAGGCTCTCGGGTTTTCTGAACACACTTGATTGGATACCTGTAGGTTACGTTCAGGACGAGCAAAAAGCGACCAAAAAGGGGGTGACGACCAAAAAGGGGACAGATTTATTTACCACCATCCAACCTCGGCCGCCCTTGCCCTCGGCGCTCAATACGAACGCCTGCAATCCTCTCAACTTCTTCAATGAAACGAGCAGTTCCGGTAAGCTGCCCCCGTTGCAACGCCTCACGAATAATTCTCGTCTCATCACTCGAAACGGACTGCTTCACAAATACCTTATAATTTTCGCGGCGCTTCAGCGTTGTATCTCCCAATATGGAAAAACAAGCATCAACATCAAGCCAGTCACTATCAGGCACCAGCCCTGTGCGGGCACTGTAACTTGACCATGGATAATCCGCCGCGTCAGCTACCATGCATGCACGAACCGGATTTA